>NZ_JBJHPC010000382.1:0-7063 GCF_045257485.1 Streptomyces sp. YS-3
TTCCGGGGCGACCGGGGTGGGGGCCCCGGAATGCCCGTTATCGGGGTGTTGTTCAGGCCTCGCTACGCTGCTGCGGAATACCCGCAAGCAGCGCACGGACCTCTGCTTCGCGGTACCGGCGGTGTCCACCCAGCGTGCGGATGGACGTGAGCTTGCCCGCCTTCGCCCAGCGGGTGACCGTCTTCGGGTCCACGCGGAACATCGTGGCAACCTCAGCCGGGGTCAGCAGCGGCTCGGCATCAGGGGTGCGAGCGGTCATGAGCGGCCTCCTCGGGAGAACCGAACCTTCTCGGTTCTTTCCTCTAAATTCTGCACCTTGACCCGCGTTGCCCGAAATGGCGGACGCGAGCCGAGTCGGTTATAGGACGAACGGCTTGTCCTCGGCACTACAACTACACCATCTGTCCAGCCACGTCGGCCAAACCGATGGAATTGCCCTCCCAGGTGTTCATCAGCGACGGAAGCCGATGGACCATGCCATAGCGGACAGTCACGCCACAGTGACGATCAGTCACAGAGCGATCAGGAGTCATCAGACCCCCCATAGCAGGCAATACCAAGCAATCCGCCCTTAGTTGGACGGAAGGAGCCCTCCCCGGACTCCTTGTCCTATTTTGGCACGAGGGTGGGGGATGGGCGCAAGGGCCCCGTAAGTGCGGTCCGTCACGCTTGAGGCAAAGGCCCGGATCAGGACCTACGTCCCGAGCACCCGCCCGTAAGAGTCACTCAGGCGTACGAAGACACCCACCCGAACGGGTGAGCGCGCGGCGCCTTCGGACGCTCCTTCAGTCCGACAGACCATCAGTTCGCCATCCGGCGCTCCCGAACGGTCCGCCAGCGCTCCGTGAAGCGCTCGTACGCCCTCGCCGCCCCCGCGGCGTCCCCGGCCCGCAGCGCGGCGATCCCCTCGGCCACGTCGGCCGCCGAGCGGTCCTCCTCCAGCCGCGCCCTCGGCAGGGCGTGCACCAGCCCGCCGTAGTCCAGCTCCACCAGCGAGCGGGGGTGAAACTCCTCCAGCCAGCGCCCCACGTCGACCAGCCCCTCCGTCAGGGGCCCCTCGTCGATGTGGTCGCGCAGCGTCCGCAGGGCCCACGCGAGGCGGCGACGGGCCTGGACCATCGGAGTGCGGTAGCGCAGCACGGGCGCCGCTCCGCTCTCCGCCCGGACATACTCCCTGTCTTCGTCCGAAAAGACTGTGAACCAGCTCACAGGGATGTGCCAGACCGCCGTGAGGATCCACGGCCGGGCCTCCGGGTTGGCCTCCCGCCACCGCTCGTAGTCCGCCGCGGCCTGCCGGCGCACCACCGGCGGCAGCAGCGCGTCGAGCACCGCGGCCGGGAACTGGTCCGCCAGGACCTCCAGGGCCTGCCAGCCGCGCAGCCGGGTCCGCCACGGGCAGACGCAGACCACCCCGTCGACCTCGGCCACGAAGGCGTCCGCGCTCTCGTGGACCGGCACCGCCACCGGCGGCGTCGGCACCAGGTCCGCCAGCGCGCGCCGGTGTTCGTCCTGGGCGTCGGGGGTGCGCCCGCGCCGCGCGTACCGCGCCCAGTGGGCGCGCTCCGGTTCGGGGAAGGCCGCCAGCGGCTCGTACACCCGCAGATAGGACGCGTACGGGACGATCACCGAGGACACCACCGCCATGGGCCGAATCGTCCCACGCGCACCCGGGACGGGAGGGTGATCCTCGGCACTGGGCCTGATCTACGCACGCGTAGGACTTACTCTGCTCCCAGCGCGGCCCCGGGCGGGCCGCGACGCGGCCCGCCCCACCCACAGGCGGACCGCCAAACGCCGCTTCGTACTTGGGAGTCACCACCGTGACCGATGTGACCGGCGACGCCGTCAGCTCAGCGGATGTTCTGCACACCCTGTTCCGATCGGACCAGGGCGGACACGAACAGGTCGTGCTGTGCCAGGACCGCGCCACGGGCCTCAAGGCCGTCATCGCCATCCACTCCACCGCCCTGGGCCCGGCCCTCGGCGGAACGCGCTTTTACCCCTACGCCAGTGAGGCCGAGGCCGTCGCCGACGCGCTCAACCTCTCGCGCGGCATGTCGTACAAGAACGCCATGGCCGGCCTCGACCACGGCGGCGGCAAGGCCGTGATCATCGGCAACCCCGAGACCGACAAGAGTGAAGAACTCCTGCTCGCCTACGGGCGGATGGTGGCCTCGCTCGGCGGCCGTTATGTGACGGCGTGCGATGTCGGCACCTATGTGGCGGACATGGACGTGGTGGCGCGCGAGTGCCGGTGGACGACCGGCCGCTCCCCCGAGAACGGCGGCGCGGGCGACTCCTCCGTGCTCACCGCGTTCGGTGTCTTCCAGGGCATGCGGGCCAGCGCCCAGCACCTGTGGGGCGACCCGACGCTGCGCGGGCGCAAGGTCGGCGTCGCGGGCGTCGGCAAGGTGGGTCATTACCTGGTGGAGCACCTGGTGGCGGACGGCGCCGAGGTCGTGATCACCGATGTGCGCGAGGAGTCGGTGCGCCGCGTCCTCGACAAGCACCCGGGCAGCGTCACCGCGGTCGCCGACACGGCCGCGCTGATCCGGGTGGAGGGGCTGGACATCTACGCCCCGTGCGCCCTGGGCGGCGCGCTCGACGACCGGACCGTGCCGGTCCTCACCGCGAAGATCGTGTGCGGCGCGGCCAACAACCAGCTGGCCCACCCGGGCGTCGAGAAGGACCTCGCGGACCGCGCGATCCTCTACGCGCCCGACTACGTGGTCAACGCCGGTGGCGTGATCCAGGTCGCCGACGAGCTGCACGGCTTCGACTTCGACCGCTGTAAGGCGAAGGCCGCGAAGATCTTCGACACCACGCTGGCCATATTCGCACGTGCGAAGGAAGACGGGATTCCGCCGGCCGCCGCGGCCGACCGGATCGCCGAGCAGCGCATGGCCGAGGCGCGCCGGCGCTGACGCTCCGGGCGTCCGATCCGGCGCCCCATCCGGCGACAGGGGAGACAAGACTCACGCCGGTCGGCGGGTCGGACGCCCAGAAGAGGTTAAAATCGCGGTTGACCAGCGAGGAAAGGGCTCCTTGCGGGTTCTGTGAAGTGGCACGTCATGCGGGCGGCGTACCGTATGGCCGCGGAAGCAGGTACCGTTGAAGCCCTACGGACACGGTCTCTCCACGGAGAGCCCGCTCCGAACCATGAACGCGTGTCAAGACTCTGGGGCCGTCGAGCCCCGTCACCGAGGGGGTCGAGCCATGGGGCGCGGCCGGGCAAAGGCCAAGCAGACGAAGGTCGCCCGCCAGCTGAAGTACAGCAGCGGCGGGACTGACCTGTCGCGTCTGGCCAACGAGCTGGGCGCATCGACTTCGCAGCCGATCTCGAATCAGCCGCCGAATGGCGAGCCGTTCGAGGACGACGACGAGGAAGACGACCCGTACGCCCGCTATGCGGAGCTGTACAACGAGGACGACGACGAGGACGAGGAGTCCGGTCCGTCGTCCCAGCGGCGCGGTGCTTGACGCGCGCTCGTCTTTCAGGGCCTTCGGCTTTTCGCAGCAATCATTTTAGCTGCTCAAGGCAGTACCGACCCGGTCCGGAGCTCACGCTCCGGACCGGGTTCTGTGCTGTCCGCGGGGCTTACTTGGCGTAGTCGCCGGTGAGCTCGGCGCCGGTCGCGCGGTCACCGCGCTCGGTGATCCGGCCGGCCACCCAGGCGTCCACACCCCGGTCCGCCAGCGTCGTCAGGGCCACGTCCACCGAGACCTCGGGGACGATGGCGATCATTCCGACGCCCATGTTCAGCGTCTTCTCCAGCTCCAGCCGCTCGACCTTGCCGGCCGTGCCCACCAGGTCGAAGACCGCGCCCGGCGCCCAGGTCGAGCGGTCGACCGTGGCGTGCAGGTGGTCGGGGATGACCCGGGCCAGGTTGTTGGCGAGACCGCCACCGGTGACATGGCTGAAACCGTGCACCTCGGCGGTACGGGTGAGGGCCAGGCAGTCCAGCGAGTAGATCTTGGTCGGCTCCAGGAGCTCCTCGCCCAGGGTCCGGCCGAACTCCTCGACGTGGCCCTCCAGCGACATCTTCGCCCGGTCGAAGAGCACGTGCCGGACGAGTGAGTACCCGTTCGAGTGAAGTCCGGAGGACGCCATGGCGATGACGACGTCACCCGTGCGGATGCGATCCGCGCCGAGCAGGCGGTCGTACTCGACCACGCCGGTGCCGGCGCCGGCGACGTCGAAGTCGTCCGGACCCAGCAGGCCCGGGTGCTCCGCGGTCTCGCCGCCGACCAGCGCGCAGCCCGCGAGGACACAGCCCTCGGCGATGCCCTTCACGATGGCGGCGACCCGCTCGGGGTGCACCTTGCCGACGCAGATGTAGTCGGTCATGAACAGCGGCTCGGCGCCGCACACCACGAGGTCGTCCACGACCATGCCGACGAGGTCGTGGCCGATCGTGTCGTACACGCCGAGGCGGCGGGCGAGGTCGACCTTGGTGCCGACGCCGTCGGTGGCCGAGGCGAGCAGCGGACGCTCGTAGCGCTTGAGGGCGGAGGCGTCGAAGAGCCCGGCGAAACCGCCGAGGCCGCCAAGCACCTCGGGGCGCTTGGTCTTCTTCACCCACTCCTTCATCAGCTCGACCGCGCGGTCGCCCGCTTCGATGTCGACGCCCGCGGCTGCGTAGCTGGCACCAGTGGATTCAGCAGATGACATGGCTCTGGAGAACTTTCGTGTCGTACTGCGGGGTTCGTGCGGGCGCCTACGGGCGGCGCAGCGCGTCGGCCGCGGCCGTGGCGGCCGGACCGGCCGCGAGCTCGGTCTCCAGCAGCTGCTTGCCGAGCAGCTCGGGGTCCGGGAGCTCCATCGGGTAGACCCCGTCGAAGCAGGCGCGGCAGAGGTTGTCCTTGGGGATGGTGGTCGCCTCGATCATCGCGTCCGTGGAGATGTACGCGAGGGAGTCGGCGCCGAGCGAGGTGCCGATCTCCTCGATCGTCATCCCGTTGGCGATCAGCTCGGCGCGGGTCGCGAAGTCGATGCCGAAGAAGCACGGCCACTTGACCGGCGGGGAGGAGATCCGGATGTGGACCTCGGCGGCCCCGGCCTCGCGGAGCATCTTCACCAGCGCGCGCTGGGTGTTGCCACGGACGATCGAGTCGTCCACGACCACCAGGCGCTTGCCCCGGATGACTTCCTTCAGCGGGTTCAGCTTCAGCCGGATCCCGAGCTGGCGGATGGTCTGCGAGGGCTGGATGAAGGTGCGCCCGACGTAGGCGTTCTTGACCAGGCCCGAGCCGTACGGAATGCCGCTGGCCTCCGCGTAGCCGATGGCCGCGGGGGTGCCGGACTCGGGAGTCGCTATCACCAGGTCGGCGTCGGCCGGCGCTTCCTTGGCCAGTTTCCGTCCCATCTCCACCCGGGAGAGGTAGACGTTCCGCCCGGCGATGTCGGTGTCGGGGCGGGCCAGGTACACGTACTCGAAGACACAGCCCTTGGGCTTCGCATCCGCGAATCGAGAGGTGCGCAGACCGTTCTCGTCGATGGCGACGAGCTCGCCCGGCTCGATCTCACGGACGAAGCTGGCGCCGCAGATGTCGAGGGCGGCGGTCTCCGAGGCGACCACCCAGCCGCGCTCCAGGCGGCCGATGACCAGCGGGCGGATGCCCTGCGGGTCACGGGCGCAGTAGAGCGTCTGCTCGTCCATGAAGACCAGCGAGAACGCGCCCTGCACCTGGGGCAGGACCTTGGCGGCTGCCTCCTCCACGGTGAGCGGCTTGCCGTCGTCGTCGGTCTGCCCCGCGAGCAGGGCGGTGACGAGGTCGGTGTCGTTGGTGGCGGCGACCTGGGTCGCGCGACCGTTCTCCTTGGGCAGGTCGGCGACCATCTCCGCCAGCTGGGCGGTGTTCACCAGGTTGCCGTTGTGGCCGAGCGCGATGGAGCCGTGGGCGGTCGCCCGGAACGTCGGCTGCGCGTTCTCCCACACGGAGGCACCGGTGGTCGAGTAGCGGGCGTGACCGACCGCGATATGACCCTGGAGGGAACCGAGAGAGGTCTCGTCGAAGACCTGGGAGACGAGTCCCATGTCCTTGAAGACGAGGATCTGGGAGCCGTTGCTGACCGCGATTCCCGCGGATTCCTGGCCCCGATGCTGGAGGGCGTAAAGCCCGAAGTAAGTGAGCTTGGCGACCTCTTCACCCGGAGCCCAGACACCGAAGACGCCGCAAGCGTCCTGGGGGCCTTTCTCGCCGGGGAGCAGATCATGATTGAGTCGACCGTCACCACGTGGCACGCCACCGAGTGTAGGCGAGATCGACCACTGGTCCGAATTGGGGATACGGACAAGACGAGGGCAGTGGGCGGTTTGTGGCATCTGCCGGACGGGGTGGAGCAGGGCTTTTCCCGCCAGGGCGGGAAATGCGCGGTGGCCGGACCGGGTGGGGAATGTGACGGAGGTCGCGCGTGGGGGTGCGGGGGTCTGCCCGGGTGTCACCTGCCGTAGCCATATGACCACCGCGGCCGACGGGTAATGACCGGTATTCCGGGGCGCCCCCGCCTCTCCTCTCCCGGCCTCCCCGCTCCCGGTTTCGTCAGCGCGAGAGCACCGGGAGGAGCGCGGAAATGTCCGCCCGCTCCCCGCTCGCCGCGACACGCGCCGCCTCCACCTCGTCCGTCCAGGCCCGGCGCCCGGTGGCGAGCCGCAGCCAGGTGAGCGGGTCGGTCTCGACGACGTTCGGGGGCGTGCCCCGGGTGTGGCGGGGGCCCTCGACGCACTGCACCACCGCGTACGGCGGGACGCGCACCTCCACCGAGCCGCCCGGCGCCTTCGCCGCGAGCGCGTCGGCGAGCAGCCGGGTGCAGGCGGCGAGCGCCTGGCGCTCGTACGGGATGTCCAGGCCGGGCACGGCGTCGTTGAGGTCGTCGGTGTGGACGCAGAGCTCCACCGTGCGGGTGACCAGGTGGTCGGCGAGGGTCATGGTGCCGACGGCGGTGGCCACGAGCCGGCCGTCCTGCGCGTCGGGCAGGRGCCGTGCGGTACGGGCGGCGATGTCGTCGTAGAGCGGGCCGAGGTCCGGCCGGGTGTCCGCCGGGGGGGCGGCGGGGGGTACG
>NZ_JBJHPC010000383.1:0-7060 GCF_045257485.1 Streptomyces sp. YS-3
GCGTACGGCCGCGGCCTGGGCGGCCTCGGCGGCCCGCTCGGCGGAGGCGGCCAGCGCCGACTCGGGCAGCGGCGCGGAGAGGATGGCGGCGATCTCCGGGCGGGGGGCCGCGGCCGGGGCGTACATGGCGGTGAGCTCCTTCACCCGGACCGCCTGGGTGATCCACTTGCGGTCGAGCACCCGGCGCTCGTCGGCCTCGGCCACCAGGTCCTCGGACTGGTTGTAGTCGCCGTCGGCGGCCTGCACGGCCCACAGGTGCACCGCGACCCCGTGTTCCTTGGCCGACATCAGCCCGGGCAGCAGATCGCCGTCGCCGGTCACCAGGACCACATCGGAACAGGCGCGGTTTCTGGCCAACTCGGTGAGTTCGGCGTGCATCGCCGCGTCGACGCCCTTCTGGGCCCACCTCCCGTCGCTGCGGGTCAGCGCGCCGAGCCGGACCGTCACCCGGGACATCACCCGCAGCCTGCGGTGTTCGGGCTGGGGCACCCGGTCGGGGGCGCCGTCGAACCAGTAGATCCGCAGCAGTGGCTGCTCGGTGTCGGCCTCCGCCCGCTCGCGCAGCGCCTGGATCAGGGCGGCGTGGTCGACGGTGATCCGTGAACGGGCGGGCTCTCCGGCCAGGAGGCTCGCGGCAGCGCCCAGCAAGTAACCCGCATCCACAAGGACGACGCAACGGTCCACGCGTTCCACCCTCTTTCAGAACCTTGAAAATCAAAGAATCAGAGGCAAAGGAGATCAGGGAGATAAGAGTGCAGGAGATCGAGAGATCAGGGAACGTACTTCGGGTTTCCTTCGAGTCTGCCCGACCCGGCGGGGGTTGACGGCCGGAACTCGATCATCGGCGTGGCGAACCGGTACATATTACGCACGGTAATCGTCTGGAATGCGTTCTTTGTCGTGATGTGTGAGTCTGGCAGCGGCCCTGGACCCTAGTCCCCCCAGGAGGCATCACCATGGCCAAGAACAAGTCCGGCCGTAAGCAGCAGCCCGCCTCGCAGGCCGAGCGCGGTCAGCAGGAGGCCCAGAAGTCCTCGATGGAGGCGCAGGCCCTGTCCCAGCCCCAGGCACAGGGCAGCCCGGCGGATGTTGCCCGTAAGCACCAGCGTCGCTTCGGCCACAACTGATAATTCCCCGCACATCAGGCACAGTGAATACGGAAGGGGCGCGCCCTATTGGACGCGCCCCTTCCGCAGGGAATTAAACCGCTCGCCGGACCTCAGCCCGCCAGACAGGACGGCCCGAGCAGCACCTTCAGATCACCGAAGAGCGCCGGGTCGGGCTGGACCCGGTGCCGGTCGAGCCGCAGCACCGTGGTCTTGCGCGGCCCCTGGAGTTTGATGCGCACCTCGGTGTTGCCCTTGTGGTGGCCGAGAATCTCCCCCAGCCGACTGATCATCGGCGGTGTCACCTTCACCGTCGGGATGGTCAGCACCACCGGCGCGTTGGTCCCCGCCGACGACAGGTCCGGCACCATCAGCTCCATGGCGACCAGGCGCGGGATGTCCTCGCGCTTGTCGAGCCGGCCCTTGACGAAGACCACCGCGTCCTCGACGAGCTGGGTGGAGACCAGCTGGTAGGTCGCCGGGAAGAACATGCACTCGATGGAGCCGGCCAGGTCCTCGACGGTGGCGATGGCCCAGGCGTTGCCCTGCTTGGTCATCTTGCGCTGGAGGCCCGAGATGATGCCGCCGATGGTGACGACCGCGCCGTCCGCGTGCTCACCTCCGGTGAGCTGCTGGATGGAGGCGTCGGACTTGTCGGAGAGCACGTGCTCCAGACCGAAGAGCGGGTGGTCCGACACATACAGACCGAGCATCTCCCGCTCCTGGGCGAGCAGATAGGACTTCTCCCACTCCACGTCGGAGAACTCCACGTCCAGACCGAAGCCCGGCTCGTCGGAGGCCTCGTCGCCCATGCCGCCGAAGAGGTCGAACTGCCCCTCGGCCTCCTTGCGCTTGACCTGCACCACGTTGTCGATCATCGGCTCGAACTGCGCGGTGAGGCCCTTGCGGGTGTGCTTCATCTCGTCGAAGGCGCCGGCCTTGATCAGCGACTCCACGGTCCGCTTGTTGCAGACGACCGCCTCGACCTTGTCGAGGAAGTCGGGGAAGGAGGTGTACTTCCCCTTCGCCTTGCGGGACTTGATGATCGAGTCCACCACGTTCTGACCGACGTTGCGCACGGCGGTCAGACCGAACAGGATCACGTCGTCGCCCTGCGCCGAGAAGTTGGACTCGGACTCGTTGACGTTGGGCGGCAGCACCTTGATGCCCATGCGGCGGCACTCGTTGAGGTAGACCGCGGACTTGTCCTTGTCGTCCTTGACCGAGGTCAGCAGGGCCGCCATGTACTCGGCGGGGTGGTTCGCCTTCAGATAGGCGGTCCAGTACGACACGAGGCCGTACGCGGCGGAGTGCGCCTTGTTGAAGGCGTATCCGGCGAAGGGGACCAGCACGTCCCACAGCTTCTGGATGGCCTCGTCGCTGTAGCCGTTCTTCTTGGCGCCGGCCTGGAAGATGGTGAAGTTCTTCGCCAGCTCGTCGGGCTTCTTCTTGCCCATGACGCGGCGGAGGATGTCGGCCTCGCCCAGCGAGTACCCGGCGATGATCTGGGCGGCCTTCTGCACCTGCTCCTGGTACACGATCAGGCCGTAGGTGACGCCGAGGACCTCCCTGAGGGGCTCCTCCAGCTCCGGGTGGATCGGGGTGATCTCCTGCTGCTTGTTCTTGCGCAGTGCGTAGTTCGTGTGCGAGTTCATGCCCATCGGGCCCGGGCGGTAGAGCGCGGACACGGCGGAGATGTCTTCGAAGTTGTCGGGCTTCATCAGCCGCAGCAGGGACCGCATGGGGCCGCCGTCGAACTGGAAGACGCCGAGGGTCTCGCCGCGCTGGAGCAGTTCGAAGGTCGTGGCGTCGTCGAGCGGCAGCCCGAGGAGATCGATGTCGATCCCCTTGTTGGACTTCACCATCTTGACGGCGTCGTCCATGATCGTCAGGTTGCGCAGACCGAGGAAGTCCATCTTCAGCAGGCCGAGCGCCTCACAGCTCGGGTAGTCCCACTGCGTGATGGTCACGCCGTCGGTGTGGCGCACCCAGAGGGGGGCGTGGTCGACGATCGGCTCGCTGGACATGATCACGCCGGCGGCGTGCACACCCATCTGCCGGACCAGGCCCTCGACGCCCTTGGCGGTGTCGATGACCTTCTTCACGTCCGGCTCGTTCTCGTACATCGCGCGGATCTCGCCCGCCTCGCTGTAGCGCGGGTGCTTGGGGTCGGTGATGCCGTTGAGGTCGATGCCCTTGCCCAGGACGTCGGCGGGCATCGCCTTGGTGAGGCGGTCGCCCATCGCGTACGGATAGCCGAGGACGCGGGCGGAGTCCTTGATCGCGTTCTTGGCCTTGATCTTTCCGTAGGTGCCGATCATGGCGACCTTGTCGGCGCCGTACTTCTCGGTCACGTACCGGATCACCTCGACGCGCCTGCGCTCGTCGAAGTCGATGTCGACATCGGGCATCGAGACGCGCTCGGGGTTGAGGAACCGCTCGAAGATCAGGCCGTGCGGGATCGGGTCGAGGTCGGTGATGCCCATCGCGTACGCCACGATCGAGCCGGCCGCGGAGCCACGGCCGGGGCCGACCGCGATGCCCTGCTTCTTGGCCCACATGATGAAGTCGGCGACCACGAGGAAGTAGCCGGGGAAGCCCATCGAGATGATGGTGTCCATCTCGTACTCCGCCTGCTTCATCCGGTCTTCCGGGATGCCTCCCGGGAAGCGGCGGTGCAGCCCCCGCAGGGTCTCCTCGCGGAACCAGGTGACCTCGGTGTAGCCCTCGGGGATGTCGAACTTCGGCATGAGGTTCTTCGCCTCGAACATGCCGCTGACGTCGACCTGCTCGGCGACCAGGGCGGTGTTGGCGCAGCCCTGCTGCCAGGCGTCGGAGGCGTCGATCGCGTACATCTCGTCGGTCGACTTCAGGTAGTAGCCGGTGCCGTCGAACTTGAAGCGGTCGGGGTCCGAGAGGTTCTTGCCGGTCTGGATGCACAGCAGCGCGTCGTGCGCGGTGGCCTCGTGCGCGTACGTGTAGTGCGAGTCGTTGGTGACCAGGGGCGGGATGCCCAGCTCCTTGCCGATCTTCAGCAGGTCGTCGCGGACCCGGCGCTCGATGTCGATGCCGTGGTCCATCAGCTCCAGGAAGTACCGGTCCTTGCCGAAGATGTCCTGGTACTCGGAGGCGGCCTGGCGGGCCTCCTCGTACTGCCCCAGGCGCAGCCGGGTCTGGAGCTCTCCGGAGGGGCAGCCGGTGGAGGCGATCAGGCCCTCCGACCACTTGGAGATGGTCTCCTTGTCCATCCGGGGCCACTTCTGGAGCCAGCCCTCGGCGTACGCGTCGGAGGAGAGGCGGAAGAGGTTGTGCAGCCCCGTCGCGTTCGCCGCCCAGATCGTCTTGTGGGTGTAACCACCCGAACCGGACACGTCGTCGCGCTTCTGGTGCGGCTGGCCCCACTGGATCTTGCGCTTGTTGCGGCGGGACTCGGGCGCCACGTACGCCTCGATGCCGATGATCGGCGTGACCCCCGCCTTCTTCGCCGAGTGGAAGAAGTCGTACGCCCCGTGCAGGTTGCCGTGGTCGGACATCGCGATGTGCGTCATGCCCATCTCGTTGCACGCGTCGAACATGTCCTTGAGCCGCGCGGCACCGTCCAGCAGCGAGTACTGGGTGTGTACGTGAAGGTGCGTGAACGGCGGCTTCGACACGGTGTGGGCCTCCATGGCGGGGAGAGGGGGACAGCCCGGAAGTCTACGTCGCCCGACTGACAGCCGGTGTGGGAACCGCTGCGGCGCGCAGCCTCCCGGCACAGGGAGGCGGCCGGACGGCGGGCGGGCACTCCGGGGTACGGTCACGCGTTGGAAGGGGCGGAACCACCCGTCCCATCCGTAGCGCATCACCACCCGCACGTACGCACCAGGAGGCACCCGGCGATGTCGGTCCCGCAGCACACCGCCGATGAGCGCGGCGAGCAGATCCTCTCCGTCTTCGGCACGGCTTTCGGAGAGCTCCTGGCCGCCGACCCGGCCGCGTTCCGGGTCAAGTTCCGCAAGATGGCGGCCTCCGCCTTCGCCTTCTACCGGGGCACGGCCTGCCTGTTCTACGCGGACCTGGACGCGGAGGGCGCCGGGCGGGGCGCCGGGGGCATACACAGCGGCCCGTATCTGGACGAGCGCACCGGCCGGGTGTGGATCCACGGCGATCTGCACGCCGAGAACTTCGGTACGTACATGGACGCCAACGGCCGGCTGATCTTCAATGTGAACGACTTCGACGAGGCGTACGTGGGCCCCTTCACCTGGGACCTCCAGCGCTTCGCCGCCTCCCTGGCCCTGATCGGCCACGCCAAGGCGCTCAGCGACGACCAGATCACCGAGCTGGTGCGGATCTACGCCGGCGCCTACCGCGAGCGGATCCACGCGCTGGCCACCGGCGCCAAGGGCGACGCGGTGCCCTCCTTCACGCTGGACACCGCCGAGGGACCGCTGCTCGGCGCGCTGCGCTCGGCACGCGCGCGGACGCGCTTCTCGCTGCTCGACTCCATGACCGAGATCCGCGAGTACGAGCGCCGCTTCGCCGAGGGCGACGGCTCGATCGAGCTGGACGCGGCCACCCGCTACAAGGTCCTGGCCGCCTTCGACGGCTATCTGGAGACGCTGCCGGACTCCAGCCTGCTGCGCCCGGACTCCTACCGGGTCAAGGACGTGGTGGGGCGGCGCGGCATCGGGATCGGCTCGGCGGGTCTGCCCTCGTACAACATCCTTCTGGAGGGCCACAGCGACGCGCTGGAGAACGACGTCGTGATCTACATGAAGCAGGCCCAGACCCCGGCGGTCTCCCGCCATGTCACCGACCCCGCGGTGCGCGGCTACTTCCAGCACGAGGGGCACCGCACGGTGATCTCGCAGCGCGCCCTCCAGGCCGCGGCCGACCCGTGGCTGGGCTGGACCGAGCTCGACGGCGCGGGCCAGCTGGTCGCCGAGGTGTCGCCGTACGCGGTGGACCTGGACTGGTCGGACATCGACGACCCGGAGCAGATAGCGGCGGTCGTCGCCGACCTCGGCCGCGCCACCGCGACCATGCACGCGGCGGCGGACGACGAGAGCGGTCACTCGGAGCTGGTGCCGTTCTCCACCGAGCGGGCGATCGACGCGGCGATCGCGGCCGACGAGGAGGGCTTCGCGGGCCTGCTGGTGGACTTCGCGCATGGCTACGGGGCGCGGGCGCGGGCGGACCACCAGATCTTCGTCGACCTGTTCCGTAACGGTCGGATCCCGGGTCTTGGGTCTCACTGAATTCTTAGGCTCCGCCGACAGCGGGCCGTGGCAGACTTCAGCACCGATGGACGTATCAGGGACCCGGCTCAGAGCGGCACGCGCGGCGCTTTTCACGGCGCTCGTCGTGGCGCTCTCCAGCGCGTCCCACGTCCTGCTCTCCCGCGTCCCGCTGCCGGTGCCGCTGGTCGCCGGCGCGGCCGGCGCCGTGTTCCTGATCGCGTACGCGCTGGCGGGCCGGGAGCGCGGCTTCTGGTCGATCGCCGGGCTGCTCGTCCCGCTGGAGCTGGCCGCCGACACCGTCTTCTCGACCGGCCAGCACGTCTGCTACGGGCCCAACGGCGGCCCGGTCGCGGGCGCGCTGCGCTCGGTGGGCGTGGATGTGCTGTGCGGCGGAAACGTGGGCGCCGAGCTGCCGGGCGTCACCGGGTCCCGGGCGAGCGCGGCCGTGCTGCTCGCCGGGCCCGGACCGGCCGTGCCGTGGCTGCTGCTCGCCGCGCATGTGACGGTCGGGCTGCTGGCCGCCGCTTGGCTGCGGCGCGGCGAGGCCGCTCTCGCCCGTCTGGTGCGCACGGTCGGGGTGCTGGCGTTCCGGCCGCTGCTGCTCGCGGTCGCCGTGGTGGGCGGCGCGGTCCGTCCGGTACGGGCGCGGGTGCTGCCCGTGCGGCGCGCGGGCCAGTCCTCGCGCGCCCGGCTGCTCGTGCACTGGGTGGGACGGCGGGGCCCGCCCCGCCC
>NZ_JBJHPC010000384.1:0-7052 GCF_045257485.1 Streptomyces sp. YS-3
CCGCCGCCCCCGGCCGACCCGTCTCCGCCGGGCGGGGTGCCGTGCTCCTGCAGATCGTGGCGCACCCCGACGACGACCTGTACTTCATGAACCCGGACACCCAGCACGCCCTCGACGGCGGGGCCAAGGTCGTCAGCGTGTATCTCACCGGCGGTGAGGCCAACGGGGACAACCGGGTCGTCAGCGATCCCGCCGACCGGGGCCACGACAAGGCCGCCTACTCCTCCGCCCGCCACCAGGGCCTCCGCCAGGCCTACGCCTCACTGCTCGGGCTGCCGCTCTTCACGCCGTGGGAGAAGTCCGTACGGGAGCTGCGCGGCGGGCACCGCGCCGAGGTCGACACGCTCAGCCACAACGGGCGCCACGTCGAGCTCGTGTTCGTGAACACCGCCATGCACACCCTGCGCGGCGGCCGGATGGGGCTGCCCAGCCTCTGGGAGGACCGGGCGCTCTCCCTGCCCGTCGTCATCGCCGAGGGCTCCCCGCTGACCGCGGCGGCCCCGTACACGTACGACGGACTCGTGGAGGTCGTCGCGGGGCTGCTCGACACGTACGCGCCCACCCTCGTCCAGACCCTGGACCCCGACCCCGACATCCAGCACAGCACCGAGAAGGCCCGCCAGCACGACAGCGAGCAGCCGGGGTACGCCGACCACGCCGACCACACCGCCGCCGCCTCCTTCGCCTGGGCGGGGATGGTGCGGTACGTCGCCCGGGCGACCCGGCGGGGCCGGGCGGTCCCGGGGTTCGCCGTCACCTCGTACCGCGCGTACTACAACCGGCACTGGCCCAAGAACCTGCCGCCCGCCGTCCTCGCCGAGAAGGCCGCGCACCTGCGGCCCTATGGCGGCGCCCCCGACTGGCGGTGCGGCAACCCGGGCGGCTGCGGGGACTACAACGTCGGCGGGAACCGGCCGCTGACCAACTGGAAGGGGTGGGTGCGCTCCACCCACTACCGCTTCCCCGGGCCCCGGCCGGTCGTCGGCGACGAACCCGACGGGCGGCTCACCGCCTACGGGGTGCTGGGGCTGCGCGCCGTGCGGTGGCGGGAGACCGCGCCCGGCAGCGGCCGGTTCGGTACCCCCGAGGACCTCGGCGGCGGGCCGCTCGCGCCCGTGCTCGGCGGGGCCGTCCTGAAGGACGGGCGCCAGTTGCTCTTCGGGCTGCGGTTCGCCGCGACAGCCGGGCGCGCTGGCGCCAACACCCGCGAGCTCGTGCTGCTGGAACAGGCCGCGCCCGGCGGCGCCTTCCGTGCCTGGCAGGGGCTCGGCAACCCCGAGGCCGGCGCCGACCGGGGGCGCCGCGTCGGCTCCCCCGTCGCCGTCACCGCCCCCGACGGCCGCGTCCACCTCTTCGTCCGCGACGCCGACAAGGGGATCAGTACGCGTGTGCGGGAGGCGGACGGGGCATGGGGGCCGTGGCGCGCCCTCGGCGGGGAGACCGTGCAGGACGGGCTCGGCGTCACCGTGGACACCCGGGGGCGCGTGCACGTCTTCGCGCCCGGGTACGACTTCGTCCACCACTGGACGCAGGACTCGCCGGGCGCGCCCCTTGCCCCGGTGAAGGGGCCCCGGCTGCCGCTCGCCGTCGACGCCCCCGCGGCCGTGGCACTGCCCGACGGCGGCGTACAGCTGCTCTACCGGACCCTCACCGACCCCCGGAAGACCAAGGGCAAGGGGCTGGCGCCGGCCGACCCCCGGCTCGTCTCCGTCCGCGCCGACGGGACCGCCCGCACCGCGCCGCCCCCGAAGCCCTTCGACGGGTACGGGCCGGTCGGCGCGCTGCGCTCCTCCGACGGCGCTCTGGCCGTCCTCGGCAAGGACGAGAAGGGCCGTGTGCAGGCGCTCGTCGGCGGCGAGCGCCACGTCCGCACGGAGGGCGTCGTGCCCGTCGGCGCTCCGGCCCTCCACCTCACCGATCGCGGCCCGGTCGCCGTGGGCCTCGGGGTGGACGGGGCGCCCTGGGTGTGGGCACCGTGGCGGGCGGCGGCACCGCCGGTCCGCGCCGCCGGCTGACGGACGGGCAAGGCAAGAGGGCGGGAAAGCGAGAAGGGCCGGGAACGCGAGAAGGGCCCCGCACCTTTCGGTGCGGGGCCCTCTCTTGGTGCTCAGTTGCGAGCTACCAGGTCAGAACACGAATTACTTCGTGATCTTGACGACCTGGCCGGCGCCCACGGTCCGGCCACCCTCACGGATGGCGAACTTGAGGCCCTCCTCCATGGCGACGGGCTGGATCAGCGAAACCGTCATGGAGGTGTTGTCGCCCGGCATGACCATCTCGGTGCCCTCGGGGAGGGTCACGACGCCGGTCACGTCCGTGGTACGGAAGTAGAACTGCGGGCGGTAGTTGTTGAAGAACGGGGTGTGACGGCCACCCTCGTCCTTCGACAGGATGTACGCCTGCGCCTCGAACTCCGTGTGCGGGGTGACCGAGCCCGGCTTGATGATGACCTGGCCGCGCTCGACGTCCTCGCGCTTGATGCCACGAAGCAGCAGACCGACGTTCTCACCGGCCTGGCCCTCGTCGAGCAGCTTGCGGAACATCTCGATGCCGGTGACCGTGGTGGTGGTCTTCTCGGTCTTGATGCCGATGATGTCGACGGTCTCGTTGACCTTGAGGACACCACGCTCGATACGACCGGTGACGACGGTGCCACGACCGGTGATCGTGAAGACGTCCTCGATCGGCATCAGGAACGGCTTGTCGACGTCACGCTCGGGCTGCGGGATGGACTCGTCGACGGCCTTCATCAGGTCGAGGACGGTCTGGCCCCACTCGGCGTCGCCCTCAAGGGCCTTGAGCGCCGAGACCTTGACGACCGGAAGGTCGTCGCCCGGGAACTCGTACTCGGAGAGGAGCTCACGGACCTCGAGCTCGACGAGCTCCAGGATCTCCTCGTCGTCCACCATGTCGGCCTTGTTCAGGGCGACGACGATGTACGGAACGCCGACCTGGCGGGCCAGGAGCACGTGCTCCTTGGTCTGCGGCATCGGGCCGTCGGTGGCGGCGACCACGAGGATGGCGCCGTCCATCTGCGCGGCACCCGTGATCATGTTCTTGATGTAGTCCGCGTGACCCGGGCAGTCGACGTGCGCGTAGTGACGCGACTCCGTCTGGTACTCGACGTGCGCGATCGAGATGGTGATACCGCGCTGGCGCTCCTCGGGAGCCTTGTCGATCTGGTCGAAGGCCGAGGCCTCGTTCAGGTCCGGGTACGCGTCATGCAGCACCTTGGTAATGGCGGCCGTGAGGGTCGTCTTACCGTGGTCGATGTGACCGATGGTGCCGATGTTGACGTGCGGCTTAGTCCGCTCGAACTTCGCCTTCGCCACTGGGTCCTCCTGTGGAGTGGTTCTGTACGCCTTGCTTCATCGGCGCCAGGTGATCTTTGCTGGGATGCCGGGTCCGGGGGCATTCGCCGCAATACTCTCGCACTGCGGCGAATGCCCCGCCGGACTCCGGTGACAAGCCTAAAGCGGGGGAACTCCGAAGAGTTACTCGCCCTTGGCCTTCGCGATGATCTCCTCGGCGACGTTCCGCGGAACCTCGGCGTAGGAGTCGAACTGCATCGAGTAGCTTGCGCGACCCGAAGTCTTGCTGCGGAGGTCTCCGACGTAGCCGAACATCTCCGAGAGGGGCACGAGGCCCTTCACGACGCGAGCGCCGCTGCGCTCCTCCATGGCCTGGATCTGGCCACGGCGGGAGTTGATGTCGCCGATGACTTCACCCATGTAGTCCTCGGGCGTGGTGACCTCGACGGACATCATCGGCTCAAGGAGCACCGGGGAAGCCTTGCGCGCGGCCTCCTTGAAGGCCTGCGAGCCGGCGATCTTGAACGCGAGCTCGGAGGAGTCGACCTCGTGGTAGCCACCGTCGAGAAGGATGACGCGGACGCCAGTCATCTCGTAGCCGGCCAGGATGCCGAACTGCATGGCCTCCTGCGCACCCGCGTCCACCGACGGGATGTACTCCCGGGGGATGCGGCCACCGGTGACCTTGTTCACGAACTCGTACGACGCCTCGCCGCCCTCGATGGGCTCGATCGCGATCTGCACCTTCGCGAACTGACCGGTACCACCGGTCTGCTTCTTGTGGGTGTAGTCGTGACGCTCGACGGTCTTGCGGATCGTCTCGCGGTACGCGACCTGCGGCTTGCCGACGTTCGCCTCGACCTTGAACTCGCGACGCATACGGTCGACGAGGACGTCGAGGTGGAGCTCGCCCATACCACCGATGATGGTCTGGCCGGTCTCCTCGTCCGAGTGCACCTGGAAGGAGGGGTCCTCCTCCGCGAGACGCTGGATGGCGACACCCAGCTTCTCCTGGTCACCCTTGGACTTGGGCTCGATGGCGACCTGAATGACCGGCGCCGGGAAGTCCATGGACTCCAGGATCACCGGGTTCTTCTCGTCGCACAGCGTCTCACCGGTGGTGGTCTGCTTCAGGCCCATGACGGCGACGATGTCGCCGGCGCCCACCGCGTCGATCTCCTCACGCTTGTTCGCGTGCATACGGTAGATCTTGCCGATGCGCTCCTTCTTGCCCTTGACGGAGTTCAGCACCGAGGTGCCGGCCTCCAGGCGACCGGAGTAGATCCGGATGAAGGTGAGCTTGCCGAGGTGCGGGTCGCTCGCGATCTTGAACGCGAGCGCGGCGAGCGGCTCGTCGTCCGAGGGCTTGCGCTTCACGACGACCTCGGCGTCCTTGACGTCGTGGCCCTCGATGGCCTCGACGTCCAGGGGCGACGGCAGGTAGCGCACGACCGCGTCGAGCAGGGGCTGAACACCCTTGTTCTTGAACGCGGTGCCGCAGAAGACGGGGGTGACCGTGGTCTCCCCGCCCTTGCCGGACGCGATGGTGATACGACGGACCGCGGCGTACAGCTGCTCCTCGGTGGGCTCGACGCCCTCGAGGAAGAGCTCCATGATCTCTTCGTCGTTCTCCGCGACGGTCTCGACCAGCTTGCCGCGCCACTCCTCAGCGGCCTCGGTGTGCGTGGCCGGGATGTCGACGACGTCGTACATCTCGCCCTTGGTCGCTTCCGCGGACCAGACCAGGGCCTTCATGCGGACCAGGTCCACAACGCCCTTGAAGTCGGCCTCGGCACCGATGGGGAGCTGCATGACGATCGGGGTCGCGCCGAGGCGGTCCACGATCATGTCGACACAGCGGTGGAACTCGGCGCCGGTGCGGTCGAGCTTGTTGACGAAGCAGATGCGCGGCACGCCGTAACGGTCGGCCTGGCGCCACACCGTCTCGGACTGCGGCTCCACACCGGCGACACCGTCGAACACGGTGACGGCACCGTCGAGGACGCGGAGCGAACGCTCCACCTCGACCGTGAAGTCCACGTGACCCGGGGTGTCGATGATGTTGATGGTGTGGTCGACGTCCTCGAGCGGCCAGTGGCAGGTCGTCGCGGCGGACGTGATGGTGATGCCGCGCTCCTGCTCCTGCTCCATCCAGTCCATCGTGGCAGCGCCGTCGTGGACTTCACCGATCTTGTACGAGACGCCGGTGTAGAACAGGATCCGCTCAGTGGTGGTCGTCTTGCCCGCGTCGATGTGGGCCATGATCCCAATGTTGCGGACCTTGGCCAGGTCAAGCGAAGTGGTGGCCATAAGGCTCAGTCTTCTCTCGGTCTCGATGTGGGTTGCGACTACCAGCGGTAGTGCGCGAAGGCCTTGTTGGACTCGGCCATCTTGTGCGTGTCCTCACGCTTCTTGACGGCCGCACCGAGGCCGTTCGAAGCGTCGAGAAGCTCGTTCATCAGGCGCTCGGTCATGGTCTTCTCGCGGCGGGCGCGGGAGTAACCCACGACCCAGCGCAGCGCGAGGGTCGCGGCGCGGCCGGGCTTGACCTCGATCGGCACCTGGTAGGTCGCGCCACCGACACGGCGGGACTTGACCTCGAGGGACGGCTTGACGTTCTCCAGCGCGCGCTTCAGCGTGATGACCGGGTCAGCGCCGGTCTTCTCGCGGAGGCCTTCCATGGCGCCGTAGACGATGCGCTCGGCGGTGGAGCGCTTGCCGTCCAGCAGGATCTTGTTGATCAGCGACGTGACAAGAGGAGACTGGTAGACCGGGTCGATGATGACCGGGCGCTTCGGGGCGGGGCCCTTACGAGGCATTCTTACTTCTCCTTCTTGGCGCCGTAGCGGCTGCGGGCCTGCTTGCGGTTCTTGACAGCCTGCGTGTCAAGCGCACCGCGGATGATCTTGTAACGAACACCCGGCAGGTCCTTCACACGGCCACCACGCACGAGCACGATCGAGTGCTCCTGCAGGTTGTGTCCCTCACCCGGGATGTAAGCAGTGACCTCGATGCCGGAGGTCAGACGCACACGCGCGACCTTCCGCAGCGCCGAGTTCGGCTTCTTCGGGGTGGTGGTGAACACACGCGTGCAGACACCACGACGCTGAGGCGAAGCCTCGAGCGCGGGCGTCTTCGTCTTCTCGACCTTGTCCTGCCGGCCCTTCCGGACCAGCTGCTGGATCGTAGGCACTACTTCTCCGGTTTCTGTGTGCCGTTGGTGAAACTAACCTGGAACATCGCCGACCCACGCGGTCGGGTGTGTCGAATACTGCGGGCTTCCGCCGTGGGCACGGAGAAAGCGCAGATTGCGGTGGCCGTATCTGGCTCGTCCTGCGGACGTAGGCACGCAGGGGAGCCCAGGCACACCCCAGGCACAAGGTCTGAGCGTACCTACCTCATCGACTTGGGTCAAAACAAATACCCACACGCGGGACACCCCGGGGACCCACTGAGACGCGTCTCACCCCGGCTCCTCCTCCGGACGGCGGGCGCCGCCCCTGCCGCGCTCACGGCGGGGCGCGGCCAGCGGGGGGATGGTGGGCGCCTTGGAGCGCGGACTCTTGCGTACGAGTCCGGGCCGCGCGGGTTCCGGCTCGGGCGTGGCGGGGGCGGCGCCCGCCGTCCGGAGGAGGAGCCGGGGTGAGACGCGTCTCAGTGGGTCCCCGGGGTGTCCCGCGTGTGGGTATTTGTTTTGACCCAAGTCGATGAGGTAGGTACGCTCAGACCTTGTGCCTGGGG
>NZ_JBJHPC010000385.1:0-7024 GCF_045257485.1 Streptomyces sp. YS-3
CCCTCCGCCAGCTCCCGCTCCGCCTCCCCGAGCGAGGGCACGTCCGCCGGCGGAGCCTCCCGTACCGCCAGGCACTGCCACAGGACCTCCACCCGCACATCACCCGCGGGCCCCACCTCGCTCACGTGGGGCACCAGCCCGTGCGGCGCCCCGAACCCGACGACGGCCTCCTCCGCCTCCAGCGCCCGCGCGTTGAACTCCGGCGGCCCGCTGAGCCCCAGTGGATGCCCCGGCGCGGGCAGCGCGACCCGGAAGCCCGTCACCCCGAGCCCCCGCAGCCGCCCGAGCGCCAGCGTGAGCCCCACCGGGGCCGCCTCGCCCGGCAGCCCCGACACCCGGTGCACCGCGTCGTCACCGACGATCGCCGACGCGGCGTCATCCGGCGAAACTTTCCCGGCCAACAGGGCATTTCCCCATGCGGCCAGCCGACCTGAACGTGGTTCCGAGAACATGGACCCAGCCTAGGTACTGGCCCTCGCGGCAGGTCCACTCCCTCAGTGGCGTAGGTTTTGTCTGGGAGATTTCCCCGGGACCCTGCCCACAGGCAACAGCCCGGACCTCAAGACGATTGCATGGGGAGACAACGCGCTCATGAGCGATGTACTGGAGCTGGTGGACGTATCCGTGGTCCGCGACGGACGCGCTCTGGTGGACGACGTCTCCTGGTCAGTCAAGGAGGGCGAGCGCTGGGTGATCCTCGGCCCCAACGGCGCCGGCAAGACCACCCTCCTCAACATCGCCTCCAGCTACCTCTTCCCGTCCACCGGCACGGCGAAGATCCTCGGCGACCGCCTCGGCAAGGTCGACGTGTTCGACCTGCGCCCGCGCATCGGCATGGCCGGCGTCGCCATGGCCGACAAGCTGCCCAAGCGCCAGACCGTGCTCCAGACGGTCCTCACCGCCGCGTACGGCATGACCGCCACCTGGCAGGAGCAGTACGACGCCGTCGACGAGGAGCGCGCCCGCGCCTTCCTCGACCGGCTCGGCATGACCGACTACCTCGACCGCAAGTTCGGCACGCTCTCCGAGGGCGAGCGCAAGCGCACGCTGATCGCCCGCGCGATGATGACCGACCCCGAGCTGCTGCTCCTCGACGAGCCGGCCGCCGGTCTCGACCTCGGTGGCCGCGAGGACCTGGTCCGCCGCCTCGGCCGCCTCGCCCGCGACCCGTACGCGCCCTCGATGGTCATGGTCACGCACCACGTCGAGGAGATCGCCCCCGGCTTCACCCACGTCCTCATGATCCGTCAGGGCAAGGTGCTCGCCGCCGGCCCCATGGAGACCGAGCTCACCTCCCGCAACCTCTCCCTCTGCTTCGGCCTCCCGCTCGTCGTCGAGCACCGCGGCGACCGCTACTCCGCCACCGGCCTCCCGCTCGCCTGACCCCGGCGGACCGAGAGGTGCACTGTCCGTGACGGGGTGCCCGGACCTACCATGACCTCGTGAACGCATGGGTTGGGTGGCTGATCGCGGCGGCAGGTCTCGGCATTCCCCTGGTGCTGACCGCCATGCCGGAATTCGGCATGCTGGCGGTCGGCGCGGTCGCCGCGGCCGTCGGCGCGGGTCTGGGCCTCGGCACCGTCGCACAGGTCCTCGTCTTCGTCGTGGTCTCGGTGGCCCTCATCGCCGTGGTCCGGCCCATCGCGGCCAGGCACAGCGCCGAGCGGCCCCACCTCGCCACCGGCATCGACGCGCTGAGGGGCCGTCAGGCCGTCGTCCTGGAGAGAGTCGACGGCAGCGGCGGCCGGATCAAGCTCGCGGGCGAGGTGTGGTCGGCGCGCACGCTCGACGGCGGCCAGTCGTTCGAACCCGGGCAGCAGGTCGATGTGGTCGAGATCGACGGAGCGACTGCCATCGTCATGTGAACCATGCCAGGATCATCCGGGCCGGCAGCCGCACCGCTGCCGGGCACTTCCTAGAGCAAGAAAGGCACGGGGAACGCGATGTCAGCGATCATCATCGTCCTGATCATTCTGGTGGTGCTGGTCTTCATCGCCCTGATCAAGACCATCCAGGTGATCCCGCAGGCCAGCGCGGCCATCGTGGAGCGCTTCGGCCGCTATACGAGGACGCTGAACGCGGGCCTGAACATCGTCGTCCCGTTCATCGACTCGATCCGCAACCGCATCGACCTGCGCGAGCAGGTCGTGCCGTTCCCGCCCCAGCCGGTGATCACCCAGGACAACCTGGTCGTCAACATCGACACCGTCATCTACTACCAGGTGACCGACGCCCGCGCCGCCACGTACGAGGTCGCCAGCTACATCCAGGCAATCGAACAGCTCACCGTCACCACCCTCCGCAACATCATCGGCGGCATGGACCTGGAGCGCACCCTCACCTCCCGTGAGGAGATCAACGCGGCCCTGCGCGGCGTCCTCGACGAGGCCACCGGCAAGTGGGGCATCCGCGTCAACCGCGTCGAGCTCAAGGCCATCGAGCCGCCCACCTCCATCCAGGACTCGATGGAGAAGCAGATGCGCGCCGACCGTGACAAGCGCGCCGCGATCCTCCAGGCCGAAGGTGTCCGGCAGTCCGAGATCCTGCGCGCCGAGGGTGAGAAGCAGTCCGCGATCCTGCGCGCCGAAGGTGAGGCCAAGGCCGCCGCGCTGCGCGCCGAGGGCGAGGCCCAGGCGATCCGTACGGTCTTCGAGTCCATCCACGCGGGCGACCCCGACCAGAAGCTCCTCTCGTACCAGTACCTCCAGATGCTCCCGAAGATCGCCGAGGGAGACGCCAACAAGCTCTGGATCGTGCCCAGCGAGATCGGCGACGCGCTCAAGGGACTCTCCGGCGCGTTCGGCAACCTCGGCAGCGGGATGTCGGGGTTCAACACGGGCTCCGAGCGCCGCGAGGAACCGCCCGTCGACTGAGCACGGTTGACTGTGCCATACAACGTCCGTGCATGATCGGTGCGGCCCCCCGACCTCCATGGCGGGGAGGCGTCTCACTGATTGTGTAAGGAGATGGCGTTGTCCATCTGGGAAGCACTAGCGGTCTTCGCGGCCGGCATCGGCGCCGGCACCATCAACACGATCGTCGGCTCCGGCACCCTGATCACCTTCCCCGTGCTGCTGGCCACCGGTCTGCCGCCCATCACGGCGAACGTGTCGAACACCCTCGGCCTGGTCTCCGGCTCCATCAGCGGAGCCGTCGGCTACCGCCGTGAACTGCGCGGCCAGACCCGCCGCATCCTGCGCCTCGCGTCCACGGGCCTGCTCGGCGGCCTGCTCGGGGCCGTCCTGCTGCTCGCACTGCCGTCGGACGCCTTCGACGCGATCGTCCCCGTACTCGTCGGCATCGCGCTGGTGCTCGTCCTCCTCCAGCCGCGCATCGCCGCCGCCGTCAAGCGCCACCGCGAGGCCACCGGCACCCGGGCCCACCCCGACGGCGGCCCCGTCCTGCTCGTGGGCCTCTTCCTCGCCAGCGTGTACGGGGGGTACTTCGGCGCGGCCCAGGGCGTCCTCTACCTCTCCCTGATGGGCCTGCTGCTCCCCGAGAGCCTCCAGCGCGTCAACGCCGTCAAGAACATCCTCGCGGCGCTGGTCAACGGCGTCGCCGCCGTCTTCTTCCTCTTCGTCGCCGACTTCGACTGGACGGCGGTGCTGCTGATCGCCGTCGGCTCGACGATAGGCGGCCAGCTCGGTGCCAAGGTGGGCCGCCGCCTCAAGCCCTCGGTGCTCCGAGGGGTGATCATCGCGGTCGGTGTGGTGGCCATTGTGCAGCTGGTAGTGCGCTGACGCACCAAGGGCCGGCCCGCAGCCGCAGGCGGCGGGCCGACCCGGTCCTTCCGGTCCTCTTTGTTACGCCGCTCCCCGGGCCAGCCACTCCGGCAGGGCGGACCGGTCCCCGGCGGCCATCGCGAGCAGCATCGCGTCGGCGGGCGAAGGCACGAACGGCTGCCGCAGCAACGGCATCCCCGCCTCCTCCGGCGTCCGGTCCGCCTTGCGGTGATTGTCCTCGGCGCAGGACGCCACCGTGTTGAGCCAGCTGTCCCGGCCGCCCTGGGCCCGCGGCACCACATGATCCACCGTCGTCGCGCGTCTGCCGCAGTACGCGCAGCGGTGCTGGTCCCGGACCAGCACACCCCGTCTCGACCACGGAGCCTGTCTTCGGAACGGCACCCTTACGTACCGGCAGAGCCTGATCACCCGGGGCACCGGTATCTCGACCGCGGCGGCACGCATCCTCAGCTCGGGATGCTCCTGCTCGACGACGGCCTTGTCCTGGAGGACCAGCACGACCGCACGGTTGAGAGTGACCGTCGACAGCGGCTCGAAGCTCGCGTTCAGTACCAGCGTGTCCCGCATCATGCCCACCTCCGCGTAGTGCCGGCCCACCCCCTGGCGGGCTTGGATCAACTCTGGCCGGGCCGGCCACGACGGACAACGCATTAAAAAATGCCCTGCTCTGATCTCTCCAAGACCAGAGCAGGGCAAACAATGAAGGAACGATCAGCTACCCGGAGTCAGCTGTTCGAGGGACCCGTGTACGTACCGATCAGCTGGGCGCGTGCCAGGGTGTGGAACCGCAGATTGAATCCGACGACCGCGGGCGACGCGTCCGCGTCCGGTCCCAGCTTCGCGGAATCCACCGCGTAGACGGTGAAGACATAGCGGTGCGACTCACCGGCCGGCGGGGCCGCCCCGCCGAAGTCCTTCGACCCGTAGTCGTTGCGGACCTGGACCGCCCCGGCCGGCAGACCCTCGAACTTCCCGGTGCCCGCGCCGGCCGGCAGCTCGGTCACCGACTTCGGGATGTCGAAGACCACCCAGTGCCAGAACCCGCTGCCCGTCGGGGCGTCCGGGTCGAAGCACGTCACCGCGAAGCTCTCGGTCCCGGCCGGGAACCCCTCCCACCGGAGGTGGGGCGAGGTGTTCCCTTCCGCGTACACCTGGGCGTCCTTCAGCGGCGCACCCTCCTGGACGTCCTCGCTCACCACGGTGAACGAGGGCACCTCGGGGTGGAAGTCATGGGGGAGCGGCGGCCTCTTGAGCTCGCTCACGCGGGCACCTCCTGATCGGTATCCAGTGACGGGACCGAGCCTAGAACCAGTTGCGCCGACCGCCGACCTCCGCCAGCCACTGGTGGAGATATGCCGCCCAGTCCGTCCCCTGGTAGTCGTTCAGACCCACCTGGAACGAGCGGTACGAGTCGCTGCCCTCGGTGAACAGACCCGGCTTCTTGTCCATCTCCAGCACCACGTCCATCGCGCGGTCGTCCGCGACGAAGGTCAGCTCCACCTGGTTCAGGCCCCGGTACTCCGACGGAGCGTAGAACTCGATCTCCTGGTAGAACGGCAGCCGCTGGCGCGTGCCGCGGATGTGGCCGCGCTCCATGTCCGCGCTCTTGAAGCGGAAGCCCAGCTGGATGAAGGCGTCGAGGATCGCCTGCTGCGCCGGCAGCGGGTGCACGTTGATGGGGTCCAGGTCGCCCGAGTCCAGGGCGCGCGCGATCTCCAGCTCCGTCGTCAGACCGATGTGCATTCCGCGCAGCGGCTGACCGGCGACCGTCGTGACCGGCGTCTCCCACGGGATCTCCAGGCCGAACGGCACCACGTGCACCGCGCCCGCCTTCACCTCGAACGCGCCGCCGAGACGCAGCTTGGTGAACTCGATGTCCTGCTTGGTCTCGTGGTCACCGCCCTCGATCTCGACGCGCGCCTGGAGGCCGACCGAGAGCCCCTCGATCCGCTGGTCCACGGACCCGCCCTGGATCCGGACCTCGCCCTGGACGACACCGCCCGGCACCACGTTCGCCTCGGTCAGCTCGGTCTCCACCGAAGCGCCTCCGGCACCCAGACTCGCAAGCAGACGCTTGAACCCCATGCTGTTCCCTCCATAGATCCTGCACCCACAGAACGCATAACCACGGCCTCCGGTTCCGCTCGCCCACCCGGTACCCTCGGACGCCATGATCGCGGCCCCCGAACGTACGCCACTCCCGCGCGGTTTCTTCGACCGCCCCGTCCTCGAAGTCGCCCCCGACCTCCTCGGCCGCACCCTGGTGCGGAACACGGCCGAGGGCCCGGTCGAGCTGAGACTGACGGAGGTGGAGGCGTACGACGGCGCCAACGACCCGGGGTCCCACGCCTTCCGAGGGCGCACGGCCCGCAACGGCGTGATGTTCGGCCCGCCCGGCCACGCGTACGTCTACTTCACGTACGGGATGTGGCACTGCCTGAACCTGGTGTGCGGACCCGAGGGGATGGCGAGCGGGGTGCTGCTGCGAGCGGGAGAGATCCAGGTAGGCGCGGAGCTCGCGCGTAAACGTCGCATCTCGGCCAAAAAGGACCTGGAACTGGCCAAAGGGCCGGCCCGCCTGGCCACCGCCCTGGATGTCGACCGCGCCCTGGACGGCGCCGACGTCTGCACCGACCCGGACGCGCCCCTCTCCGTACTCACCGGGACCCCGCCCTCCGCCGACCTGGTACGCAGCGGACCCCGCACCGGCGTGGGCGGCGAAGGCGCCCCGCATCCCTGGCGGTTCTGGATCGCTGACGACCCGACAGTCAGCCCGTACCGCGCGCATCAGCCACGCCGCCGCGCAACTTGACTCGGCCCGACCGGACGCCTAACGTAGCCCGAGCCGCTTGAGACGGGTCCTGCTGTTCAGCAACCCGAAGCGGCCACCCACTACCTACGACTGACCCCGACGGGTCCCTGTTTCGGCATGCCGGAATTCGGATTCATCGGCTCGATGCGGCTCGATTATGAGCCACCCGGGAAATCAGCTAAAGTAGTGACCACGCCGAAAGGGAAACGCGAAAGCGAACACCTGGAAAGCGAATCCCGCCGACAGGGAATCGGACACGAAAGAGTCTGATAGAGTCGGAAACGAAGGAAGCGCCCGGAGGGCCCGGAAACGGGAACGAAGGAAGCGTCCGTACCTTGAGAACTCAACAGCGTGCCAAAAGTCAACGCCAGATTGACAACCCCGGCCTGCCAGTGATGGTGGGTTGGAGGTTCCTTTGAAAAGTCCTGCCGGCCCTTGTGGCGGGTAGGCAACAACACAGCGAGGACGC
>NZ_JBJHPC010000386.1:0-7006 GCF_045257485.1 Streptomyces sp. YS-3
TTTCACCACGCGGCTGGCGGGTGGCCGGGTGGTGGTGGAGCGCGTCACGCGCGAGGGCGCGACCCGGGAGCTGGGGTACGCGGTGCGGGTGCGGGGCGGGGTCGGGTGAGCGGGCCGCACTCACCGCCCCGCGAACCACCCCCGTACCACCTGGGTGTGCAGGGGGAACGCCAGCTCCTGCGGGCGGTGCAGGATCTGCCAGCCCGCGGTCTCGTCCGTCGGTGCGGACGGTGGGAGCCCGGCCGCCGGACGGGACGGGAGCAGGCCGAACAGGAGCACGTGGTGCGGGGAGCTGAGTGCGTCGGCGAGGCGGACATCGGCGGCGGACGCCTCGATCCCGGTCTCCTCGTACAGCTCGCGGACGACCGCCTCCTGCCAGAGTTCGCCGTCGTCGACGAAACCGCCGGGCAGGGCGAAGCGGCCGATGTGGGGTTCGACGGCGCGGGTGATGACGACCAGTCCCGTACCGCGCGCGTCCGTCACCGGACAGAGGGCGACGGCGACGGGCAGGGGGTTGCGGTAGGTGACGGTCCCGCAGGCCGCGCAGAGGCGGGGCCAGCCGCCCGGGGCGGCGGGGTAGGGCGATCCGCACGCGGCACAGTGCGAGTCCTTGACAGGCTGCTTCGAGGTCTTCGAGGTCCCGGTCACGCGCGGACTTTAACCGACGGTCTTCGGCCATCGGGGCACATTGCCCCAACTCCGCCTATCCGCCGCCCTGTTGTGTGCTGAAGGGTGTGCCCATGACGATTCGATCAACCGTGCGCGGCGTGCTCGCCGCTGCCGCCGCCCTGCTCGCCGTGACCGCCGCCTCGTCCCCCGCGCGGGCCGTGCCCGAACCGAAGGCGCCCGCCGAGTTCGTGGCGCTGGCAACCGTGGACCCGACGATCATCCAGGAGATGCGCTACATCACGCCGCACAACTTCGTGGGCCGGCCCATCGACGGCTACCGCCAGCCGGTGTGCATCCTGACCCGCCACGCGGCCCAGGCGCTCCACCGGGCGCAGCTGAAGCTGCTCCGCGAGGGCTACTCGCTCAAGGTCTACGACTGCTACCGGCCGCAGCGGGCCGTGGACACCTTCGTGGACTGGGCGAAGGACCTCGACGACCAGAGAATGAAGACCGAGTTCTATCCGCTTGTCGACAAGTCGAGACTGTTCGAGGATGTGTACATCGCGGCCAAGTCGGGGCACAGCCGGGGCAGTTCGGTGGACATCACCCTCGTCAGGCTGCCCGCGCGGCCGACACCGCCCTACCGCCCAGGCCGGCCTCTCGTGCCGTGCTTCGCGCCGAAGGACCAGCGCTTCCCCGACAACTCCGTCGACATGGGCACCGGGTTCGACTGCTTCGACACCCTGTCGCACACCGACGACCCCCGCGTCCAGGGCGTCCAGCGCGCCAACCGCCAGTTCCTGAAGGGTGCGCTCCAGGCCGCCGGGTTCGTCGGGATCCCCCAGGAGTGGTGGCACTTCACGTACCAGCCGGAGCCGTTCCCGGAGACGTACTTCGACTTCCCGGTGGCCTGGCGTTCGGTGGCCGGGCACCGCTGAGCGACGCCCCCTGCCGGAGCGCGGCCACCCGTGGCACACTTCTGACGTTCCGTCAGAAACAGAGCTGCGAGCCGTGGAGGGGTTTTGACGCGCACGCGCACGCCCGTGGTGGCGGGCTGGTTCACGCAGGCGCAGGACCAGGAGTTCCGGCTGCTCGGCACCCGGTGCTCCGACTGCGCCTGCGTGTTCTTCCCCCGCGAGGACGTCCTCTGCCGCAACCCGGCCTGCGGCGGCCGGGAGTTGAGCGAGGTGCCGCTGTCCCGGCGCGGGCGCGTCTGGTCGTACACCGACGGCCGCTACCGCCCGCCCGCGCCCTACGTCTCAGACCCGGAGGCGCTCTGGCAGCCGTACGTACTGGTCGCCGTGGAGCTGGAGGCCGAGCGGATGGTGGTCCTGGGGCAGGCCGCGCCGGGGGTGACCACCGCCGGTCTCGCCGTCGGGATGGAGGTCGAGGTGGTGCCCGGCGTGCTCCACGAGGACGCCGGGACCGTCTGGACCACCTGGCACTGGCGGCCCGTGGAGGCGCAGGCATGAGCGCCACTCACGACATCGCGGTCCTCGGCGCCGGTCTGCATCCCTGGGGCAAGTGGGGGCGCGGCTTCGTCGAGTACGGGACGGTCGCGGCCCGGGCCGCGCTCGCCGACGCCGGGCTCGACTGGTCCGCCGTCCAGTCCGTGGTGGGCGCCGGCACCGTCCGCGGCGGATACCCCGGGTATGTGGCCGGGGCGACCTTCGCGCGGGCGCTGGGCTGGCAGGGCGCGCGCGTGACGACCGTCTACGCGGCCTGCGCCTCCGGGGCCCAGGCGATCGGCACCGCCCGGGCGCAGATCCTCTCCGGCATGGCCGAGGTCGTCCTCGTGGTGGGCGCCGACGCCGCGCCCAAGGGGTTCTTCGCCCCCGCGGGCGGCGACCGGCCCGACGATCCGGACTGGCTGCGCTTCCGGGTGCTGGGCGCCACCAACCCGGCGTACTTCGGGCTGTACGCCCGGCGCCGCATGGCCCTGTACGGCGACACCGTCGACGACTTCGCGCGCGTGAAGGTCAAGAACGCGGCGGCCGGCGCGCTCAACCCGTACGCGCGCTACCGCAAGGCGGTGACCGCCGAGGAGGTGGCCGCCTCGGCGGTGGTCGCCGATCCGCTGCGGCTGCTCGACATCTGCGCGACCTCCGACGGGGCCGCCGCCCTGGTGCTGTGCGGCATGGACTACGCGCGCGGACACGGAGCGGCGGACCCGGTCCGGATCCGGGCCGTCTCCACGGTCACGCCCACCTACCCCAACACGGTCCTGGACCTGCCGGACATCGCCACCGACTCGGCACTCGCGGTGGAGCCCCCGCAACACTCCTTCCGTACCTCCGTCGCACGGGCCGCCTACGAGGAGGCGGGGATCGGGCCCGAGGACCTGTCGCTGGCGGAGGTGTACGACCTGTCGACCGCTCTGGAGCTGCAGTGGTACGAGGATCTCGGGCTGTGCGGCGCCGGTGAGGGCGCGAAGCTCCTGCGGGAGGGCGCGACGGCGCTCGGAGGTCGTGTTCCGGTCAACGCGAGCGGGGGTCTCGCATCGTTCGGTGAGGCCGTGCCCGCCCAGGCGATCGCCCAGGTCTGCGAGCTCACCCGGCAGTTGCGCGGTACGGCGGGCGAGCGGCAGGTCCCCGGGGCGCGGGTGGGGATCACCGCCAACCAGGGCCTGTTCGGGCACGGTTCGTCGGTGATCGCGGTGCGCTGAGCGCCGGGCCGCCGGCCGCCGCGTACCCCCGGCGGCCGGTGCTGTCGGCGACCTTGACGCTCCATCACGGCCGGTGAACACTTCCCGTTGTCTCTCGGCGTCGCCGTTCCCCGGCTCCCGGCCGCGTGCCCCGTACGCGGTCGCCGGGCCGCTCCCCCATGGGGCGATTCCGCCGGACGGGCACGCTCGTCACGGATGCCGGGCGGGGGCCGACGGGCCCTCGTCCCCGGCTCCGCAGCCACGCACAGCGCCCACCCTGCACGGAGGACCGGGGCCTTCCCCGGTCGGACCGGCCCGCGATCTCGGCCCGCGCAGCCTTCAGACCTAGGGGTAGCCATGACGGAGAAGTTCGTCGCAGCCATCGACCAGGGCACCACCTCCAGCCGCTGCATCATCTTCGACCGGAGCGGCGCCGTCGTCGCCGTGGACCAGCGCGAGCACCGCCAGATCTTCCCCCGGCCCGGCTGGGTCGAGCACGACGCCACCGAGATCTGGTCCAAGGTGCAGGCGGTGGTCGCGGGCGCGCTGGCCAAGGCCGGGCTGCGCGCCGACGAGCTCAGCGCGCTGGGCATCACCAACCAGCGCGAGACGACCGTGCTCTGGGACCGGGCGACCGGCAAACCGGTGCACAACGCCATCGTCTGGCAGGACACCCGGACCTCCGCGCTCTGTACCCGGCTCGGCGGGGAGGACGGCCAGGACCGCTTCCGGGACGCCACGGGACTGCCGCTGGCGAGCTACTTCTCCGGTCCCAAGGCGGCCTGGCTGCTCGACGACGTACCCGGTCTGCGCACCCGTGCCGAGCGCGGCGAGATCGCGTTCGGGACCATCGACTCCTGGCTGATCTGGAACCTCACCGGCGGCACGGACGGCGGTGTGCACGTCACCGACGTCACCAACGCCTCGCGGACCATGCTGATGAACCTGGAGACCCTCCAGTGGGACTCCTCGATCCTGGCCGCCATGAACGTCCCGGAGGCGGTCCTTCCGGAGATCCGGTCGTCGGCGGAGGTGTACGGGACGGCGGTCGGCCGGCTGGCCGGAGTGCCGGTGGCCGCCGCGCTCGGCGACCAGCAGGCGGCGGTCTTCGGGCAGGCCTGCTACGACACCGGCACGGCCAAGAACACGTACGGGACCGGGAGTTTCCTGCTGCTCAACACCGGCGGCCGGCCCGTGCCCTCCAAGAACGGCCTGATCACCACCGTCGGCTACCAGATCGGTGAGCAGGCGCCGGTCTACTGCCTGGAGGGCTCGATCGCGATCACCGGCGCCCTCGTCCAGTGGTTCCGCGACCAGCTCGGTCTGATCCGCACCGCCGCCGAGATCGAGGCACTCGCTGCGAGCGTCGAGGACAACGGCGGCGCCTACATCGTCCCCGCCTTCTCCGGCCTCTTCGCGCCCTACTGGCGCTCCGACGCGCGCGGTGTCGTCACCGGGCTGACCCGGTACGTCACCAAGGCGCATCTGGCCCGCGCGGTCCTGGAGGCCACCAGCTGGCAGACGCGCGAGGTGGTGGACGCGATGTACCAGGACTCCGGGGTGCGGATCACCACGCTCAAGGTCGACGGCGGGATGACCGTCAACGGGCTGCTGATGCAGCACCAGGCGGACGTGCTCGGCGTGCCGGTGATCCGGCCGAAGGTCTCCGAGACGACCTGTCTGGGAGCGGCGTACGCGGCCGGGCTCGCCACCGGGGTGTGGACGGGCCTGGACGAGCTCAAGGCGCACTGGCAGCGGGACGTGGAGTGGCGGCCCGCGATGGAGGCCGGGGCGCGCGAGCGCGAGTACGGCCGGTGGCGCAGGGCGGTGGAGCGCAGCCTGGGCTGGCACGAGGAGGACACGCCCTAGCCGCTCGGGCTCCGGGGCCGCCCCCGCTCCCCCACAGCGCACGGCCCGTACCCCGGTCGGCGGGGGTACGGGCCGTGTCCTCGCGTAGGGGACGCGCGGGCGTCAGATCGAGACCGCCCGGCGGCGCCGCTCGGAGAGGACCATGGCGTGCTCCACGACCGCGACCAGGACGTCCTTGACGGCCTCGCGGTCGCGCGCGTCCGTCATCAGCAGCGGTACCTCGGGATCGAGGTCGAGCGCGGAGCGCACCGCGTCGGCGGGGTAGCGGGCCGCTTCGTCGAAGCAGTTGACGGCCACCGTGAAGGGCAGCCCGCGGCGCTCGAAGTAGTCGATCGCCGCGAAGGAGTCCTCCAGGCGCCGGGTGTCCGCGAGGACCACCGCGCCCAGCGCACCCTGGGCCAGCTCGTCCCAGAGGAACCAGAAGCGGTCCTGGCCGGGGGTGCCGAAGAGGTAGAGCACCAGGTCCTCGCGGAGCGTGATGCGTCCGAAGTCCATCGCGACCGTGGTGGTGCTCTTCGTCTCCACCCCCGCGACGTCGTCGACCGGCCGGCCGGCCTCGCTGAGCCGCTCCTCGGTGCGCAGCGGCCGGATCTCGCTGACCGCGCCCACCAGCGTGGTCTTGCCGACGCCGAAGCCGCCCGCCACCAGGATCTTCAGGGTCACCGGTTCGACGGGCCGCTTTCTGCGGCTAGAGCGCCCGAAGGCCATTGATCACCTCGCGGAGAAGGGACTCGTCCGGCAGCTCGGCCGGCGGAACGGGTCGGGAGACGTGCACCAGCTGGTCCTGGACGAGATCGCCCACCAGGACGCGGACCACGCCGACGGGAAGGTCGAGTCCGGCGGCGAGTTCGGCGATGGACTGCGGGGTGCCGACGCAGCGTTCGACGATCTCGACGTGTTCGGGCGACAGCGAGTGGTCGCGCCCCGGGTCGTCGGCGGCCGGTTCGGGCACCACCACCGCGATCAGGTCGAGCCGGTGCTGTCCGACGCTGCTGGTGCGACCGCGGGTCATCGCGTACGGCCGTACCACCGGTCCCGCGTCGTCGTCGAACCAGTGGTGCTGCTGGGGCACCCGGTCCGGCTGCTGCGGGCCGCCGCCCGGCGCCCGCTGGTCTGCGTCACTCATACCGTCGCGCTCACCCTGCGGTGGGCAGGCCGGTCCGTGGTGCCGTGGTGAGGTGGGCCCCGACCCGCTTGACCATCAGGGTCATCTCGTACGCCACCTGACCGACGTCGGCCTCGGCGTCCGTCAGGACCGCCAGACAGCTGCCGTCGCCGGCGGCCGTCACGAACAGGAAGGCGTCGTCGAGCTCCACGACCGTCTGGCGGACGCCGCCCACGTCGAAGTGGCGGCCGACGCCCTTGGCGAGGCTGTGGAAGCCGGAGGCGACGGCGGCCAGGTGCTCGCCGTCCTCCCGCGTCAGGTCCCTGGACGTGCCGGTGGGCAGGCCGTCACTGGACAGGACGAGCGCCTTGCGGATGGAGCCGACCCGGTCGACCAGCTCGTCCAGCAACCAGTTGAGTTCCCCGGCGCCCTTCCCGATGACGTCGTGTGCTGCGGACTTCGGTGCGGTCATCGACCGTCCCCCTCGGATGTGTTGCGTCGTACGCCGCCCAGGGCCTGGTCGGGCCCGTCGGCTGTGGTCTCTGCGCTGGTCATCGCGTTGTGCCGACGCCCGCGCTGCCAGCCACGCTGCATCGACGCCATACGGTTGCGCACTTCCTCTGCGTCGCGCTCGGGCTGCGGCTGAGCGCCCGGGCCGCCCGGCCCGGTGCGGTCCGCGGGCTCGGCGGAGGTCTCTTTCAGCTGCGGGGCGAGGCTGGCCTGACGGACCCGGCGGGGCAGGGCGCCCGGCGCGGCGGTCGCGTCGGCGCTCTCGCGGC
>NZ_JBJHPC010000387.1:0-7004 GCF_045257485.1 Streptomyces sp. YS-3
GGCGGTGGGCCGCGTGATCAGCAGGGAGGGGTCGCTCATCAGGTGTCCGGTGCGGGTGAGTTCGTCGAAGGTGCTGTGCCAGGCCGCGCCGAAGGAGAGGGTGTGGTGCGCCAGGTTCGGCCAGGTGCGGTCGGTGCCCAGGTGCAGCACCACCGCGGACGGCGCGTGCCGCAGGCGCAGCGGCCGGCGGGGGCTGCGCCCGAGGAGCCGGTAGGCGACGGGCAGATCGGTGGTGAGGACGACGGCGTCACAGGGGATGCGGTCGTGGTCGGAGACGACGGCGGTGACGGTGCCGCCGGAGCGTTCCAGGTGCACCACCTCCTGGCCCAGGCGCAGTTCGGCGCCCGCGTCCGCCGCTGCCGCCGCCATGGCCCGGGGCAGTGCGTGCATGCCGCCGCGGGGGAAGTACACCCCGGCGACGGTGTCCATGTAGGCGATGACCGCGTACGCGGCGAGCGCCCGGGCCGGGGGGACTCCCGCGTACAGGGACTGGAAGGTGAAGACGCGGCGCAGCCGCTCGTCCTTCAGGAAGCGTCCGATGCGGGCGTCCAGTCGCCCGAATCCGCCCAGGGCGGCCAGCCGCGCCAGGTCGGGGGTGAGCAGGTTCAGCGGGGAGTCGAAGTTCGCGTCGATGAAGCGGCGCATCTGCGCGTGGTAGACGCGCTGGAGCCAGTGGCGCAGTTCGCGGTAGCCCGCGGCCTCCCGGGCCCCGGCGAAGCGCTCGACCTCCGCGCTCATCGCCGCCGCGTCGGTGTGCACGTCGAGGCCGCTGCCGTCGGCGAAGGTGGCGCGGTAGGCGGGGTGGAGCGGGATGAGTTCGACGCGTCGGCGCAGGCTGTCCCCCACGGCGGCGAAGGCCTCGTCGGCGAGGTGGGGCATGGTCAGGACGGTGGGACCGGTGTCGAGCCGGTAGCCGCCGAGGTCGAGGCGTCCGGCGCGACCGCCGGGCAGCGGGTCGCGTTCGACGACCGTCACCCGCCGTCCGGCGCCCAGCAGGTGCAGGGCGGCCGACAGCCCGGCGAGCCCGGCTCCCACGACCACCACGTGGTCGGTGCGTCCCGGCACCGTGCGCATCACGAGCGCGCCCTCTCGGAGCGGCACTCCAGGGGCTCGGTGCGGCACTCCACCAGTCCCGGGCGGCCGGTTCCCGGCCCGTCGCCGCCGGCTCCTCCCGTACCGCCACCGCCTCCCGCACCCGCCACGGAGTGCAGCAGCGCGCCCAGTCTGCGCCCGGAGGTCTGCAGGAGTTCCAGGGCGGCGCCGATGCGCAGCGCCGCGGCGACCGGCGCCCCGTCCGCACCGCCGCACGCCCGCAGCGACCACCACAGCAGCTGGGAACGGGTCCGGCCGCCGCCGCGGCTGAACCGGGCGACCCGTTCCGCGATGTCCGCGGCGAAGAGCGGGTCCAGTGCCCGTGCCCGCGCGACCCGGTCGGCCAGGACCTGGTCCAGCACGTGTCCCACGGCGCCTCGCACGTCCTGGTCCACGCGGTGGGCCGCCGCGGGCTTCGCGCACGGCGACTGCGCCATGGGGCCCCGCGCGCGGCCCGCCGTTGGGGCCGTGCGGCCATATGGCCGCACCCATGCGGTGGAGGCCGAAACGGCTGCCGTGCGCGGTACGGAAGGCGGACCGTCCGTCAGATGATCGGTCGCCGGTGAGCGGCGCATCCCGGTTCCTCTCGTCGTGCTTGCGTGCATCGCTTCGTCCCTGCTGACTACGCGCCGAACAGCCGGCACGGATGCACCAGGGGCGACATGCGCCACGGACACGGGCGCATGTGTTCCCGTCCCGGGCCGGTTCGCGCACCGACAGGCCGCAGTCACCCGAGCGAGTGGCCTGCATCCGATCGGGCCCCCGGACAGGAATGCTGGGGACGGGGCGGTACGAGAGCGGGAAGAAGGAGGCCGCGGTGTTCGAGGCGGATGTGGCCATCATCGGCGCTGGCGCCGCCGGACTGTCGCTGGCGCACCGGCTGTCCGGGCCCCGGTTCCGGGCGCGCGCGTGCACGGTCGCCCTCATCGACGCGCCGCCCGGCCCGCTGCGTCCGCCCCGCCGGACCTGGTGCTTCTGGGAGTCGGGTCCCGGCCGCTTCGACGCCGCGGTCAGCGCGTCGTGGCAGCGGTTACGTGTCCGGCCACGCACCGGGCCGCCGATCGAGGGGGACATCGCACCGCTGCGGTACAAGATGATCAGGTCGGACGCGTTCGAGGCCCTGGTGGCCGCACAGATGGCCCACCACCCGGCCGTGCGGCGGCTGGAGGCCACCGTGGAGGCGGTGGACGACGGCCACCTCGGGGCCCGCGTCCATCTGCGCGACGCCCAGGACCGCGCGCGCGTGCTGCGCGCCCGCTGGGTGTTCGACTCCCGGCCGCCGGGCAGCCTGCCCGCCGCGCGCACCACGCTGCTGCAGCACTTCCACGGGTGCTTCGTCCGCGCCGCGCGCCCCGTCTTCGACCCCGCCACCGCCGACCTGATGGACTTCCGCACCCCCCAGCCCGTACGCGGCCTGTCGTTCGGCTATCTGCTGCCGCTCACACCCCACGAGGCCCTGGTGGAGTACACCGAGTTCTCGCCGCAGGTCCTGACAGCCGCTCAGTACGAGGCGACGGTACGCCACTACACCACGGAGGTGCTGGGCCTCAGCGCGCTGGAGGTGGTCTCCACCGAGACCGGCGTCATCCCGATGACGGACGCTCCGCTGACCCGCCAGACAGGGGCGTCCGTGTTCCGCATCGGCGCCGCGGGCGGCGCGACCCGGCCCGCGACCGGCTACACCTTCGCCGGACTGCAACGCCAGACCCGGGCGGTGGCCACGGCCCTGCACCAGGGCCGCAGACCCGTGCCGCCGCCCGCCCACTCGGCCCGCTCCCGCGCCATGGACGCCGTCCTGCTGCGCGCCCTGGACAGCGGCCGGGTCGAGGGACCGGAGCTCTTCGCCCGCCTGTTCAGGACGGTGCCGCCGGGGCGGCTCCTGCGGTTCCTGGACGGACGCACCCGGCTCCACCAGGACCTCGCCATCGGGCTGCGCACCCCCGTGGCCCCCATGCTGCGCTCCGCGCTGGAGCTGCCGTTCCTGCCCCGCCGCCTCCACGAGCTCACCTGACCGCACACCGCACACAGGAGACCGCATGACCTTGCTGCGCGACCAGGACCTGGCCGTCGCTTTCGACCACGCCGCTCGCAGTTACGACGCCATGGTGGCCGTCAATCCCGGCTACCACTCCCACCTGCGCCGTTCCGTGCGGCGCCTGGGCTTCACGGGCGGCGGCCGGGGCCTGCGCATCCTGGATCTCGGCTGCGGCACCGGCGCCTCCACCGCCGCCCTGCACACCGTCCTGCCGGACGCCGCAATCACGGCCGTGGACGCCTCCGCGGGCATGCTGCGACGGGCCGCCGCCAAACCCTGGCCCTCGCACGTCTCCTTCGTCCACGCGCCGGCCGAGCGGCTCGCCGAGGCCGGTGTCCGGGGTCCGTTCGACGCCGTCTTCGCCGCCTATCTCTTTCGCAACCTCTCCGACCCGGACCCCGTACTCGGCGCCGTCCACCGCCTGCTCGCCCCGTACGGCCGGCTCGGCGTGCACGAGTACACCCTCAGCGGCCACCGCCTCGACCGGGCGGTGTGGACCCTGGTGTGCCGCGGCCTCGTCCAGCCCCTCGCCGGAGCCCTGGGAGACGGTGATCTCTACCGCCATCTGTGGCGCAGCGTCGTGGACTTCGACACCGCGGACCGCTTCGCCGCCCGTCTGCGCACCGCCGGATTCGACGCGGTACGCGCGCTGCCGCTGCCCGGCTGGCAGACCGGTATCACGCACACCTTCGTCGCCCGCCGCACCGACGCTCCCACCGAAACCGAGGAAGCACGATGACCCGCCCGCGCGGGAACGCGGCCCCGCACCCCGGCCGGGACCGGCGGGCACGCGCGCTGCCGCCTCCGGCCGGATCCGCGCGCATCCGGGGCGAGCGGCCGAGCACGGCGGTGGTGGGGGGCGGCGTCGCGGGCCTGGCGGCGGCGACCGCGCTGGCCGAGCGGGGCGTGGCCGTCACGGTGTACGAGCGCGAGCCCCATCTGGGCGGCCGGGTCGGGGCATGGCCCACCCGGCTGGCGGACGGGACACGGACCACCATGAGCCGCGGCTTCCACGCGTTCTTCCGCCAGTACTACAACCTGCGCGGTCTGCTGCGGCGCGCCGACCCGTCACTCGCCCGCCTCACACCTCTGCCGGACTACCCGCTCCGCCACCGCGACGGCATGCGGGACAGCTTCCGCCACGTCCCGCGCACCCCGCCCTGGAGCGCCGTGGGATTCGCCGCGCTCAGCCCCTCCTTCGGCCTGCGCGACCTGCGCCGGATGCGCCCGGCCGCGGCCCTCCCGCTCCTCGACGTGCGCGTCCCCGACGTCTACCTGCGCCTCGACCGCACCAGCGCGCACGACTTCCTGGAACACATCCGCTTCCCGCCCAGCGCCCGCCATCTCGCCTTCGAGGTGTTCTCCCGCAGCTTCTTCGCCGACCCACGCCATCTGTCGGCGGCCGAGATGGCCCTGATGTTCCACATCTACTTCCTGGGCTCCTCGGAGGGTCTGCTCTTCGACGTGCCCGACGCGCCCTTCACCGAGGCCCTTTGGAACCCCCTCGCCGCCCACCTGGGGCGGCACGGCGCCGACGTACGTACCTCCAGCCCCGTGGAGCACATCGCCCCGCTGCCCGACGGCGGTTACGAGGTGACCACCGGCGCCGGGGACCACCAGCGCCACGACGCCGTCGTGCTGGCCCTGGACACCGGTGGACTGCGCTCGTTGGTGGGCCGCTGCGGCCGGCTGGGCGACGCGGCGTGGCGCGAGCGCGTCGCCCGGCTGCGCACCGCCCCGCCCTTCCTGGTCACCCGGCTGTGGCTGGACCGGCCCGTCGCCGGCGCCCGGCCGGGCTTCCTGGGCACCAGCGGATACGCGAACCTCGACAACGTCAGCGTGCTGGAACGCTGGGACGGCGAGGCCGCCCGGTGGTCGGCGCGCACCGGGGGGTCCGTCGTGGAACTCCACGCCTACGCGCTGCCCGCGGACCGACCCCGGGATGTGGAACAGAAGCGTCTGATCGACCAGCTCCATGTGGTGTATCCGGAGACCCGCACCGCCGGGGTCGTCGACGTCCGCCACGAGTGGCGGGCCGACTGTCCCCTGTTCCCGGTCGGCGGCCACACCGACCGCCCGCCGGTCCGCACCCCGGATCCGCGTCTGGTGCTGGCCGGGGACCTGGTGCGGGTGGATCTGCCCGTGGCACTGATGGAGCGGGCGGCGACCACCGGGTTCCTCGCCGCCAACGCCCTCCTGACCCAGTGGAACGTACGCGGGGAGCCACTGTGGACCGTCCCCGACCGTGGCCGTGGCCCGCTGCTGCGCGCTCTGAGCCGGTGCGGAGGCCGCTAGGGCGTGTTGCGAAAGTCCCGCCTGCCCCTCATGCCGGGGCGCCGCTCTCCCGCAGGCAGCGGGCGAGGGTGTGCAACCCGCGGCGGGCGTGGCTCTTGACCGTGCCGAGCGGCCACCCCGTCAACTGGGCGATCTGGGTGTGCGTGAGGTCGTCGTAGTAGGCGAGCCCGAGGACGCGGCGCTGCGTCGCGGGGAGTTTCGCCAGCTCCTGCCGGACCAGCACCCGGTCGAGCACGGCTTCGGGCCGCGCCGCCGGATCGTGCTCCTGGTGGCCGAGTGCGGCGCCCGCCGCCGTGACCAGCTCGGCACGGCGTGCCCGGGCGGACAGCGTGTCCGCGATCGTGCGCCGGGTGATGCCGACGAGCCAGCCGGCCAGGACGCCCCGCGTGGGTGAATAGGTGGAGCGCCCGCGCCAGGCGGCCAGGAACACGGACTGCGTGACGTCCTCGGCCTCGCGCGCGTCGTCCAGTGCCCGCCGCGCCAGCGTGTGGACCAGGGCGCTCCAGCGCTGGTGCGCCGCGACGAGGCAGGCCTCCTCGCCCCGGGCGAATCCCTCGGCCAACTCCTCGTCGTCGAGCGCCCCTTGGGCCGGAACCCGTGACGGTTGCCCGGTGGCGCCGTCGGCGCCGACGACGCCCGGACAGGTGGCCCGCACTGCGGTCATGATCCATGCTCCTCCTCGGCCACGCCAACGCGGCCGGTTCACACGGGAGATGGCGGCCGACGGGCGGACGCCCGGTACGGTTTCCGCCTCTTGCGGTGTCCGCGTCCCCAGCCTGCAAAGACCTGCTCGGCGGCTCAACTCGCATCGAATGTGCGTCGTATAGTGCGGGGCGTGAGTACCGACCACGCGCTCGGGCCGACTCGGTCCGAGGACATCGGCATCACCACCGGCGTGCTCGCACAGCGGCTCGGCGTGTCACCGGTGACCATCCGGTCCTGGGACCGCCGTTACGGCTCGGCCCCGCGCGGCACCAGAGTGGCCGGCACCGCCGCTGGAGAGCGTGGGACATCGCCCTGGTCGAGCAGATGTGCCGGCTGACGGCCCTCGGAGTACCTCCCGCCGAGGCAGCCCGCGCCGCGCAGGCGGCCACCCGCTCCGACCCCGCCGCCCCGGCGCCGGACACCGGCCGGCCCACGCCCGCGGAGCCCGCGCCGGACAACCCACCGCCGCGGCCCGAGGACGCCGCCACCGGACCACGTCCCGCGTCCGTCCCGCGCGCCGCACCGACAGGTGGCAGCCCACTGCCCCTCGGCACCATCCGCCGGGAGACGCGCGGCCTGGCCCGCGCGTCCGTACGCCTGGACGCACCCGCCGTACAGGCCTGCCTCAACGCGTTCGTCCAGGAGCACGGCGTGCTGACGGCCTGGGAGGAGATGATGATGCCCACCCTGTACGCGGTGGGCCGCAAGTGGGAGTCCGGCGGCGACCGTTACGTGGAGGTCGAGCACATGCTCTCCTGGCTCATCTCCACCGCCCTGCGCAGCGTGCCGCTCCTGCTGCCCTGCCCGCGGCCCGCCCCCGAGGCCCCTCCCGCCCTGCTCGCCTGCGTCCCAGACGAACAGCACACCCTGCCGCTGG
>NZ_JBJHPC010000388.1:0-6992 GCF_045257485.1 Streptomyces sp. YS-3
CCCCCGCCCCGCGCCGCAGGGTGTGTCCGGCGCCCGCCCGGGTCAGCGGCTCAGGGATGCGGAGCCGGAGGCCGCTCCTTCCAGGGTTGTGAGGAACTCCTCGTACATGTCCTCCATGAAGTGCTTGAACGACCCGTGCCGCACGGGAGGGGCACCGCGCACGCCCGCATACGTATGGAAGGCCCACTCACCGCGCTCGTCCACGTCGTCCGGGTCCAGCAGCACGTCCACCGTGGCGGGCTCCGCCGCCAGCTGGAGGCAGCGGCTCCACAGCCCGGCCACCCCGGCATCCGCCTCTTCCGCGCCCGCACCCCGGGATTCCAGCCAGTCCCTTCCCCGGCCGTGCGGATCCGCACACCAGTCGATCTCCTCGGTCCCGGCCAGCAGGTACACGGAGTTCCCCGCGTGCCGCCAGCCGTCGCTGACCTGGAGGAAGGAGCGCAGCGAGGGCGGCAGCGGGCACCCTAACCGCTCCTCCAGCGCGATGAGGCGCTTGTCGTCGGCGGGTTCGAAGCCCAGCCAACGCGCCTCCCGGGCTTCCCGGTCCCCGCCCCTCGGCTCGTCCTTCGCGTCCTGTCCATCGGCCCACTCGGCCCACTCGGCGCTCCAACGCTCAAGGAAGGGCCGCCATTCGAATCGCATCATGTCCCGATGGTGACACCCACCACTGACAACACCCCGGGGGCCGCGTGCGTACCGGATTCCCCTCGCCCGGGGCCGCACCCCGTCACGCGCCGACGCGCCGCCAGCTGCTCCGCGCCGCGAGGGCGAGCCCGGCGCTGAGGGCGAGGTCACCGAGGCGGTCGGCCCTGTCCACGTCCTTCACCGCGTTGATGAACCCGCCGAGCGCGAGCGCGGTCAGCAGCAGGGTGAAGAGCACCCAGAAGACTTTCACGACGCCTCCATGGCGACTCCGGGATACCGAAGAGGGGGCGCCAACCTAGCGGCGAGGCACAGGAGTTGGGCGGGAAACCGAGTGGGAATGCCCCGTCCGGGTGGTCGTGCTCATCAGGACGGATGAGTTTCCCGTGACCGGTGTCGCCCTCCGGACCGTATGAGGGCCGATCGGGTGGATCACAGCCATTCACCCGGATCACCCGCCCGACCAACGCGGACGGGAGCCTCTCGTCGCGGACGATCTGCTCGGCAGACGAACCGAAGATGAGAGAGGCCCGACCATGAGAAGACCCTCCCCGTCCCGCCGGTCGAAGGCGGCCCTCGGGCTCGCCGCGGCGGCGCTCACGCTCGGGGGACTGCTGCCGGCGGCGTTCGCCCCGGCCCAGGCCGCCCCGCCCGCCTCCGCCCGGGGCGGCGGGGAAGACTATCTGTACCCGCGCCACGAGCTGGACCCGCGGCTGCGGGCCAGGCTCGACAAGGCCGTGCGGGACGTCATGAAGCAGGCGGGCATCCCGGGGGTCCAGGTCGGTCTGTGGATGCCCGGCAAGGGCAGCTACGTCCGCGCGTTCGGCGTCGCCGACAAGCACACCGGCGCGCCCATGACCGACGACATGCGGATCCGCATCGGCAGCGAGACCAAGACGTTCACCGCCACGGCGGTCCTCGAACTCGTCGACGACGGCCGTGTCCGTCTCGACGACCCGATCTCCAAGTACGTCAAGGGCGTCCCGAACGGCCACCGCATCCGTCTGCGCGATCTGCTGGACATGCGCAGCGGTCTGTTCCCGTACTCCGCGGACGACACCTTCATCCACGACCTCCTCAGCAACCCCCAGCACGTCTTCACCCCGAGGGAGCTGCTGGCCTACGGGTTCAAGCACCCCAACGTGTTCGCGCCGGGCGCCAAGTTCCAGTACTCCAACAGCAACTACATCCTGCTCGGTCTGGTGATCGAGAAGGTGACCGGCAGGAGCGTACGGGACGTCATCGAGCACCGGGTCCTGCGGCCCGGCCACCTCGACGACACGCTCTTCCCGAAGGGAGCGGAGTTCCCCCGCCCGCACGCCCACGGCTACACCAACCAGACACTCACCGGAAAGGTCGTCGACAGCACCCACTGGAACCCGAGCTGGGCCTGGTCGGCCGGGGCCATGATCTCCGACCTGCACGACCTCAAGCACTGGGCCAGGGAGCTCGCCACCGGCACCCTCCTCTCGCCCGCCACCCAGGCCGAGCGCCTCAAGGTGCTCCCCACCGGCACCCCCGGCGCCGGCTACGGGCTCGGCATCGTCAACGTCAACGGCTGGACCGGTCACAACGGCTCGCTGCCCGGGTACGAGAGCCTGACCGTCTACCTGCCGGAGCAGAAGGCGACGCTGGTGGCGCTGCTCAACACGGACATCCTGTACCAGGGCCAGGAGCCGAGCACGGTCCTCGGCTCGGCGATCACGAAGATCGTCACACCGAAGCACGTCTGGGGCCTGTCGCCGCAGCGGTAGGCGGCGGTCTGTGGGGTGGTCCGTGCGGGCGCACGGACCACCCACCGGGTACGACCCCCCTCGGCGCCGGCAGGTCAGCCGAGCCGGGTGTCGGCGTAGACGGCCATCGCGTCGCGCTGGTAGACCGCGAGCCCGTCGGCGATCCTGTCGAAGTTCTCGCGGAACCGAGGGTCGTCGACGTAGGTCTGGCCGAGCCCCTTGTAGGCGGCGGCGTTCGGCGTCCAGAAGCGGCAGACGCCCTGGTAGTGGAGGTGCGTCTCGGCCTGCACCGCGGGGTCGGTGACCGGGGTCCCGGCCACCATGAACTCCGCGAAGCGGATCATCTGGGCCGTCACCTCGCGCTGCCAGTGCTCGGTGTCGTCGGGAGTCATCGTCTCGACGGCCTGCCGGGACTGCTCCCAGGCCTCCGGCCACTTCTCCCGCACCTCCGCCTCGGTCTCGGTGTCGGTGGCCTCGAAGCCCTCGAACAGGTTCTCCGGGCGGTTGATCTTCGCCATGGTGGTGTCCTCGTTCTCTTCCAGTTCGGCGATGGTGCGGCCGACCGTACGGGCGAGCGTCGCCAGCCGGTCGCGCTCCGCGAGCAGCCGGCGGTGGTGCTCGCGGAGCACCGCCACCCGGTCGACCTGGCTGTCCAGGACGGCCTGGATCTCGCGCAGCCCCAGGCCCAGCTCCCGCATGAGCAGGATCTGCTGGAGCCGCAGCAGGTCGGCCTCCTCGTAGTGGCGGTGGCCGTTGGAGCCGATCCACGCGGGCGGCAGCAGGCCGATCTCGTCGTAGTGCCGCAACGTCCGGGACGTCACCCCGGACATCCGGGCCACGTCCGCGATCGACCAGGGCATGGCCGTGCCTCCCATCGCCGGGCCGGTCTTTCCGGCCACACCGAGGACACTAGAAGTTGACGTTGCGGCAACCGCAAGCCGGAACGTGGGGGCTGAAACTACTACATTCCCGCCACCGCTCCCGGCGCCTCGGGCAGGCCCACCGCCGGACGTCGACGAGGGCGCGTCGCGGTCCTCCTATGCCACGTACGCCACGTTCGGGCAGGGGGTTGCTGTCCGTCCCCGCCGCGCCCTCGCGGGCTGCTTCGCGCCGGGTTCCCGTCCATGGGCGCGGGGAGGATAGTCGGAAGCCGACGGCCTGCCGCGCACCGGGCCCGGCAGGTCCCCCATGGAGGTGTCCGCTGTGACCACCACCCCCTCACCGGCACGCGCCGGCGTGGCTCCCGGCGGTCTGCCGCTGCTCGGCCACGCCTGGCAACTCCACGCCCGCCCCTTGGAGTTCCTCTCCTCGCTGCCGGCCCACGGCGACCTCGTACGGATCGGGATGGGGCCCTGGCCCGCCTATGTCGTATGCCGCCCGGACGCGGCGCACCAGATGCTCACCGACTCGCGGACCTTCGACAAGGGCGGCCCGTTCTTCGACAAGGCGCGGGTGCTGTTCGGCAGCAGTCTGCCCATGGCCGGCTGGCGCGAACACCGGTGGCAGCGGCGCCAGATGCAGCCCGCCTTCCAGCCCGGCCGTATCGAGGGGTACGCGGAGGTGATGGGCGAGGAGGTGGACCGTATGACCACCGCCTGGCGGCCCGGTCAGCGGCTGGACGTCACCGCCGCGCTGACCACCCTGACCCTGCGCATCGTCACCCGCAGCGTGCTGGCCGCGGAGGCGGAGGACTCGGCGGTGGCCGAGGTGCTGGAGAGTCTGCACACCGTCATCGACGGCATCTACCAGAGGGTGATGCTGCCGCTCGGGCCGCTCTACCGGCTGCCCACCCGGAACAACCGGCGCTACCGCCGGGCCTGCCGTCGGCTGCACCGCGCCATCGACGACATCATCGCCGTCCGGCGGGCGGCGCCCGGCGAGCACGACCTGGTGTCGATGCTGCTGAGGGCCCACGACGACGACACCGGCGAGCCCATGTCCGAGACGGACATCCGCGACCAGCTGATGGTGATGATCGGCGCGGGTTTCGAGACCACCGCCAACACCCTTGCCTTCGCCCTGTGGCTGATCAGCCAGGACGCGAAGGTACGCGAGCAGGTGCACGCGGAGGCGGACGCCACCCTGGCGGGGCGCACCGCCACACCCGCGGACCTCGACGGGCTGGCGTACACCCAGCGCGTCATCCACGAGGTGATGCGCATGTATCCGGCGGGCTGGTTCTTCACCCGTGTCACCACGACCGACACCTCCCTCGCCGGGCACCCCCTGCCCAAGGGCACCGCGCTCCTCTACAGCGCCTACCTCCTGCACCACCGACCCGATCTGTTCCCGGACCCGGAGCGTTTCGACCCCGACCGCTGGGCGCCCGGTGAGGCCGAGGCACTTCCCCGGGGTGCGCATGTGCCGTTCGGCGGCGGCAACCGCAAGTGCATCGGCGACCAGTTCGCGCTCACCGAGATGACGTTGGCGCTGGCCACGGTGTGCAGCCGCTGGGAGCTGACGCCCGACCCCGGGGCGACCCTGCGCGTACAGGTACGCGGCACGCTGGGACCGGGACCCCTCGACATGACGTGCACACCCCGCAGCGCGCCGCCCGGTTCAGCCTGAGCCGGCCGGGCTGCCCAACCGCGATGCGCCCGTGCCTGGGGGCGGCGCAGGCGGTGGAGGACCGGCTCGGGGTGACGACGCCGGTGGATCCGGGCGGACCGGTACGAGTGCTGTCGCCGGTGGATCCGGGCGGACCGGTACAGGAGCCGACGACCTGAACGCGCCGGTCCGGCCCAGGGGGAGCGCCGGAGACACCGTCCGGCCGGTGGCGGCCCACACCCCCCTCGACAGGACCACCACCTGCCGAGGTCGGGGCGCTGAGTCCGTCGCCCGGGGGTACTCGTTCTAGGCTTCACCCACCCGGTGCCGGCCCGGCCGCCGCCCCCGACCCCAGGAGTGCCCGTGTTCGACCCCGTGCTGGACAACCCCTACCCCGACAGCGGGCGCATCGACGACGTACCCGCACCGCATGTGCTGCTCGGGCCGGTGCTGGGCTTCATCGGCACCTGGCACGGCCGGGGCCAGGGGGCGTACCCGACCATCGAGGGGGAGTTCTCCTACGCGCAGGAGGTCGTCTTCAGCCACGACGGGCGCCCCTTCCTGCGGTACGAGGCACGGGCCTGGCTGCTCGGTGTCGACGACGCGCCGCTGCGCCCCTCAGCGCGGGAGAGCGGCTGGTGGCGGCTCCAGGCCGACGGCCGGGTGGAGGCGCTGATCACCCAGCCCACCGGTATCGCGGAGCTCGCGGTCGGCCACGCGGGTGAGAACACGGTCGACCTCTCCGCAGATCAGGTGGCCCTCACCCCGACCGCCAAGGAGGTGAGAGCGACGCGGCGCCGCTACACCCTCACCGGCGACGACACGCTCACCTTCGTCCACGACCTCGCGGCGGTCGGACAGCCGCTCCAGCACCACCTCTCGGCGCGCCTGCGCCGCACGGCATAGCCCTCCCCGGCCGTCCGCTCCTAAGCTTGCGCCATGGACCGGGATCCGCACGACGCCGCCGAATGGCCCCAGGGACGCAACCCGCACCGCCGGAGGATCGGCGTGCTCGGCTGGTCGCTGCTGCTCCTGCTGCTGCTCGCGCTGTTCCTTTTCGGGCCACGCTGACGGCCCCGCCGAAACGCGCGCGGCGCCGCGCCGGGGCGGTACGCCCGGCGCGGCTCCGAATACGTCAGACCTGCGGCCAGTCCCAGCCGAGCTGGAGGAAGAGCCCGAGGCGGTCGCTGACCGCGCGGATCTCCGCGATCTTCCCCTCGGCCAGGGTGAAGATCCAGATCGCCTCGACATCGAAGCCACGGCCGGTCGGCTCGGGCATCCGGGGGTGCGTCCCGCCGTGCACACCGCGTTGGGTGACCCGGGCGACCACCCGGTCCCCCTCGCCGATCAGTTCGTCGACCTGGACGGTGAGCGGATCGAACGCGGCGAGCTGCTGCCGCAGCCCCTCGAAGGCCGCGCCCGGCTCGTCGGCCTCACCGTGGATGATCTTGTTGTGGTCCACGACGTCGTGCGCCATGAGCCGGGGCAGGTCCTCCAGCCGGCGGTCGCTGACCGCCTCGAAGAAGCCCCGCACTGCCTTCTTGTTGTCGTCCACCACAGCTGGTCCCCCGAGTGATCGTTTATTGGCGGAGCCGAGAGTAGACGTACGACCGGTTCCCCCGTCAACTCCGTCGACGGGGGAACCAGTAACTCCACTTGTGCCTCGACACCGGTCAGTTGTGCCCAAACTTCCGTGACTGCTTGTGGGAGGCCTCCGGCGGGACCGGACGCATCGCCTCCCTCGCCGCGGGCGACCTCGTCGGCTCCTTCGTCTCCGCCGTCGCGACGCGCTCGTGACCGCCGGTGCGGGCGCCACGGTTCTGTCGGGTCTGCTTCTTGCCCACGACACCGCCTCCCTCAAGGGACCTCGAAGGCTGAACCCCACCAGGGTCGCACATACGTACGAAGATCGCATTCCGGGCAGAACGGGAGAAACCATCGAGGTGCGGGAGCCCCTCCCGGCCGCCCGCGAAAGATCACTTCCATGTCCGGACTGTAGGCTCCAGACCCTTCCCCGCCAGTGGGGTGCGACGGCCAACTCCCGCTCCCTCGCCGCCATTTCGGCCACCC
>NZ_JBJHPC010000389.1:0-6991 GCF_045257485.1 Streptomyces sp. YS-3
ACTACACCTCCGGCAGCGTCACCGCGCTCCCGCTCCGCCCCGACGGCCGCCCGGGCCCCGCCGCGTACGTCCTCCAGCACCACGGCTCCGGCCCCCACCCCAAGCGCCAGACCGGTCCGCACGCCCACCAGGTGCTGCCCGACCCCAGCGGGCGCTGGCTGCTGAGCGTCGACCTCGGCACCGACTCGGTGGAGGTCTGCGCCCTCGACCCCTCCAGCGGCGTGCTGCGCCCGCACGGCACGACCGCGCTGCGCCCCGGCAGCGGCCCCCGCCATCTGGCCTTCCACCCCGACGGCCGCCACGCGTACGTCCTGAACGAGCTGGAGCCCACGCTCGTCGTCTGCCGCTGGGACGCCGCCGAGGGCGCCCTGGAGCCGCTGGGGGAGACCCGGGTGATCCACGACGGCGTGACGGACGAAACGTTCCCCTCCGAGGTCGTCGTCGCCCGCGACGGACGGTTCCTCTGGGTCGCCAACCGGGGCCACGACTCGATCGCGACCCTCGCCCTCGATCCCGACGGCGAGCACGCCGTCCTGGTGGCCACCGTGGACTGCGGCGGGCGGTGGCCGCGCCATCTGGCCCTCGGCCCCACGGGCCGTCGTCTCTACGCGGCCAACGAGCGCTCCGGCGACGTCAGCTGGTTCGACCTCTACGAGGAGAGCGGCATCCCGCGCCTGGCCGGCTCGGTGGCCGCCCCCGCGGCCTCCTGCGTCGTCTTCGGCTGAACTCCCCCGTGGACGCGGATGGGCCCGCACCCCGGCCGGGGTGCGGGCCCATCCGCGTCATCCGTACGTCAGTGCACGGGGGAGCCCTGCGGCTGCGGCGTGATGCCCAGCGCGGCGGCGTACTGCGACAGCACGAGCTTGCCGATCGCCGGGTAGGCGCCCAGCGGCTCGGCGGCCAGGCAGTCGGCCTCCTTGGCGGCGGTGTCCAGCAGTCCGTCCGCGACCTCGGGGCCGATCAGGTAGGGGGCGACCGCGAGCTGCACCGAACCGGAGCCGCGCAGCTGCTCGGCCATGGCGGCGATCGAGCCCTCCTGGTCGAGCGCGGCGGCCATCACGGGCACGGCGAGGCGGGCGGCCAGCAGCATGCCGGTGATCCCGGCGGCCTGCACGGCCTCCTCGCCGCCGACCGTCGCCAGGATGATGCCGTCGGCGGCGGTGGCCACCGTGAACAGCCGGGCGCGGTCGGCGCGGGCCAGACCGGCCTCGGAGAGGCGTACGTGCAGGGCCTCGGCGAGCAGCGGGTGCGGGCCGAGGACGTCGGTCAGCTCGGCGGCGGCACGGCTGTCCATGACGGCCTGGCGCACCCGGCGGATCAGGGCGCTGTCGGGGCCCGCGAGCAGCGGCACGACGACGGCGACGGGGCCGTCGGGCGCGGCGACGTCCTGACCGGCGGCACGGGCCTGCTCGTAGCGGGCGGTGCGCTCGGCGGCGGTGTGCGCGAGCACGGCGTCCAGCGGGGGGAACTCCACGGCGGCCTCGTCGGCCGCGTCCAGGTAGCCGATCCGGGCGTTGAGGCCGGGCAGCTCCGAGCGCGCGATGCTGATGACTTCCTCCGCCAGGGCGCGCACGGCGGGGGAGGGGGTACCGGGAACGGCGAGGACGAGCGCGGGCGCGCCCTCGGGAGCGACCACCGGTTCCGGGCGGCGGTGCCGCCCTGGCTGGCGGGGTCGCGGCATTCGTACAGGCAGGCCGGATGCGGGCCCAGTGGGGGAGCTCATGGCGCCGCATGCTACTGGCTTTGCGTGCGCGGCTGTTCGGGTAGGGGTCAGGTGAGCGGTATCTGTCCGTATTTATCCCGTGAGTGACATTGCCCTCAAGTGTCCCGCTCTGTCGTGACCCACAACATGCGCGGATGGTGCGGCAGTCGCAGCTCGTCGCGGGCCAGCGCCGAGGCGATCAGCAGGGCTCCGGCGAGCGGATCTCCCGCCGCGGGCACTCTGCGGACGGACGGCAACAGGGCGTCGAGCTCCTCCTGTACGGGGACGAGCAGCGGGTCGCCCATACGGAACAGGCCGCCGGTGAGCGCCACTTCGCATTCGCTCACACTTTCGGCCGCCCCGTCGTGGGCCGCTCCGCTCGCGCCGGAGTCGTCGGCCGTGCCGGGGCCGGGCCCTCTCACGTGGCCCTCCCCGCGCGCGGGCGGCACGTCCGGGCAGACCGCCGCGGCCGACTCGGCGATGGCGCGGGCAGCCCCGCGCAGGACCGCCGCCGCGACCGGGTCGGACGGGGCGCAGCGCGCCACCTCCGGCGCGAACGACGCCAGCACGGCGGGCCGGTCGGTGCGCGGATACAGCAGACCGGGCAGCTCCGCCACGGGTCCGAACAGCGCCTCGGCGCGCGTCAGCAGGGCCGTCGAGCCGCCGGGGCGGCCGTCGTGGGCGCGCAGCGCGGCCTCCAGGCCCGCGCGGCCGATCCAGGCGCCGCCGCCGCAGTCGCCGAGCAGATGGCCCCAGCCGTCGGCCCGCCGCCACCGCGTCAGATCCGTGCCCAGCGCGACCATTCCGGTGCCCGCCGCGACCACCGCCCCGGGCCGCTGGCCGAGCGCTCCGGCGTAGGCCGTCACCGCGTCGGCGGCCAGCGCCAGCCGTCGCACGCCGAGCGCACCGGCCAGGCCCGCGGGCAGCCGGGCGCGCAGGTCGTCGCCGAGCGAGGCCATCCCGGCGGCGCCTACGGCCACCGCCGCCACCCGGCCCGCACCGGTCCGGTCCAGCAACTCCCGGGCGGCGGGCACCAATCGGGCGAGCAGCTGTCCCGCGTCGATCCCGGCACGGCCCGTGCGCACCGGCTCGTCGCGGAGCGACACCTCCGACGGGGCGCCCCCGTCGGCCCGGCCGAGCGCGAACCGTACGCCGGACCCGCCGGAGTCGATCCCCAGCACCCACCCGCCGGCGCCGTCCCCGGCGACCGTCACGGCAGACGCCAGTCGACGGGCTGCGCGCCCTGGCGGACGAGGAGGTCGTTGGCCCGGCTGAACGGCCGTGACCCGAAGAACCCGCGGTCCGCCGACATGGGTGAGGGGTGCGCGGACTCGATCGCCGGGAGCTCGCCGAGCAGCGGGCGCAGATTGCGCGCGTCGCGCCCCCACAGCACCGACACCAGCGGGGTCCCGCGCGCGACCAGCGCGCGGATGGCCTGCTCGGTCACCTCCTCCCAGCCCTTGCCGCGGTGCGCGGCGGGCTTGCGGGGCGCTGTGGTCAGCGCCCTGTTCAGGAGCAGGACGCCCTGCTGGGTCCAGGGCGTCAGATCGCCGGTGGAGGGTCTGGGCAGCCCCAGGTCGGTGTGCATCTCGCGGAAGATGTTCTCCAGACTGCCCGGCAGCGGGCGCACCTCGGGGGCGACCGAGAAGGAGAGCCCCACGGCGTGCCCCGGTGTCGGATACGGGTCCTGGCCCACGATCAGGACCCGCACGTCCTGGAACGGCTGCTGGAAGGCCCGCAGTACGTGCTGTCCGGCCGGGAGGTAGGTGCGCCCCTGCGAGATCTCCTGACGGAGGAAGTCGCCCATGGAGGCGATCCTTCCGGCCACGGGCTCCAGAGTGTCCGCCCACCCGGGCTCGACGATCTCTTTCAACGGTCGTGCTGCCACGGCCGTCACTCTACTGGCGGACCACCGCCGCACGTACGCACAGCACATCGGGCAGGTGGGAGGCGAGCAGGCGCCAGCTGTCGCCGTCGTCCGCGCTCGCGTACACCTCCCCGTTGCGGTTGCCGAAGTACACGCCCGCGGGGTCGGCGTCGTCGGTGCACAGGGCGTCGCGCAGCACCGTCCCGTAGTGCGCCTGCGAGGGCAGTCCGGCCGACAGCGGCTCCCAGGTTCGCCCGCCGTCCTGGCTGCGGAAGACCCGGCACCTGTTCCCGGCCGGGACCCGGTCGGAGTCGGCGGTGATCGGGAACACGTAGACGGTGTCCGGGCGGTGGGGGTGGRTGGCTGCGGCGAACCCGAAGGTGGAGGGCAGTCCCTCGCCGATGTCCTGCCAGCGCTCACCGCCGTCGTCGCTGCGGTAGACCCCCCAGTGGTTCTGCAGGAACAGCCGGTCCGGGTCGGCCGCGTCCTGGGCGATCTTGTGGACGCACTGGCCGAACTCGGGGTGCTGGTCGGGCAGGAAGACCGCCGAGACGCCCTTGTTGGCGGGCGTCCAGCTCTCGCCTCCGTCCCGGGTGCGGAAGACCCCTGCGGTGGAGACCGCGACGGTCACCGCCCGGGCGTCGCGGGGGTCGGTGACGATGGTGTGCAGACCCTCGCCGCCGCCGCCCGGCACCCACTGCGAGCGCGTCGGGTGCTCCCACAGCGGACGCACCAGGGTGAAGCTCTCCCCGCCGTCCTCGGAGCGGAAGAGCGCGGCCGGTTCGGTGCCCGCGTAGACCACGTCGGGCGCCTCGGGGCCCGCCGGGTGCAGCTGCCAGACCCGCTCCAGCGACCTCCCGGTGAACTCCGGGAACTTCACCGCGGGCCGGGGTGGCTCCACCCAGGTGGCGCCCAGGTCGTCCGAGCGGAAGACGGAGGGCCCCCAGTGCGCGCTGTCGCCGCCGACGAGCAGCCGGGGGACCGGGCGCCGGGTGTCGATCCCGATGGAATAGACCGCCTGGGCGTTGAAGTGCGGCCCGTCGAACCGCCACTCGCCGCCGTGCCTGCGGCCGATGAACAGTCCCTTGCGGGTCCCCACAGTGAGCAGTACGTCGGTCATCGCTACCCCTCCAAAACGCCGTTGTCCCGGATGTCCGCCAGTCTGCACCCGACCACTGACAGCGGCCCCCGAAGCGGGGGTCCGCGCAGGTCACAGGGCGTGGGAGGGGAGGCGGGGGCACTGCGCGGGAGCGGCCCGGCCGCATTCACCCGTACGGGAACACGGCGCGGGCCGTGCGGTGGACCGAGGGGCCCCGCCGGGGCGGAGCGCCGGTCAGCGGGCCATGAGGTACTGCTCCGGGACGCGCGTCTCGCCGCCCAGCTCGCGGGCCGCCTGCCGGGCCCAGGACGGGTTGCGCAGCAGCTCCCGGCCGAGCAGGACCGCGTCCGCCTCCCCGTTGGCGAGGATCTTCTCGGCCTGGGCCGGTTCGGTGATCAGGCCGACGGTGGCGACGGGCAGCCCGCTCTCGTGGCGCACCCGGGCCGCGAACGGCACCTGGTAGCCGGGGCCCACCGGAATGCGCACCCCCGTGGCGTTCCCGCCGGTCGACACGTCGAGCAGGTCCACCCCGCGCTCCTTGAGCAGCGCGGCCAGGCGGACGGTCTCGTCCGCGGTCCAGCCGCCCTCCTCCAGCCAGTCGGTGGCCGAGACCCGGAAGAACAGCGGCAGCTCCTCGGGCCACACCTCCCGTACGGCCTCGGTGACGTCGAGCGCGAGGCGCGTGCGGTTCTCGAACGAGCCGCCGTACGCGTCGGTGCGCTTGTTGGAGTGCGGGGAGAGGAACTCGCCGATCAGATAGCCGTGGGCGCCGTGGATCTCGACGACCTCGAAGCCGGCGTCCCGCGCGCGCCGGGCCGCGTCCGCGAACTGTCCGACGATCTCCTTGATCTGATCGGTGGTCAGCTCGGTGGGCACGGTGTGGCGGGGGTCGAAGGGCACCGGGCTCGGGCCGAGCGGCTGCCAGCCCTCCTCGGCGTTCGGGGCGATCGGCGCGCCGCCGCGCCAGGGGCGGTCGGTCGAGGCCTTCCGGCCGGCGTGCGCTATCTGGATGCCGGGGACCGTGCCCTGCGCCTTGAGGAACCGCGCGATCCGGCCCAGCGCCTCGGCCTGGGTGTCGTTCCAGATGCCGAGGTCTCCGGGGGAGATCCGGCCCTCGGGGCTGACGGCGGTGGCCTCGACGAGGATCAGCCCCGTGCCGCCGGTCGCGCGGGCCGCGTAGTGGGCGAAGTGCCAGTCGTGGGCCGCACCGGCGTCCGGACCGAACGCCTCGGCGCTGTACTGGCACATCGGCGCCATCCAGACCCGGTTGGGGATCGTCAGCGACCGCAGGGTGTAGGGCTCGAACAGGGCACTGGCAGCAGGCACGGCAGACTCCATTCTGGACGGCCGCGGCGCCACGGGGCGGCGCCGGATCCGGTTCGTACGATACGCATCGTAGTACGGGAGATGTCAAACTACGATGCCTCTCGTACAATGCGTATGTGTCCACTGCAACGAGCAAGCGCGAACTCGACCACCCGGCGCGCCACGAGATCCGTCTGGAGGCGGTGCTGCACGCGCTCTCCGACCCCGTCCGGCTGCGGGTGGTCGGCGAGCTGGCGGCGGCCGACGGTGAGCTGTCCTGCTCGTGCTTCGACCTGCCCGTCACCAAGTCCACGACCACGCACCACTTCCGCGTGCTGCGCGAGAGCGGCGTCATCCAGCAGACCTACCGGGGCACCGCGAAGATGAACGAGCTGCGCCGCGACGATCTGGAGGAGCTCTTCCCGGGGCTCTTCGAACGGATCCTGGACGCGGCGGCGCTCCAGGGGGCGCGGCTCGACGGCTGAGCGCCGCGCGGCTCCCGTGCGCGCCCCGCTACCGGGCCCGGCAGCCCTCCGGCCGGGCGTTCAGTCCCCGCGCGCGCCCAGCGCCGCTGCCAGCAGCCCCTCCCAGTCGGCGATCTTCACCGGGCCCCGGCCCAGCGAGCGGCCGAGCGCCGCCTCCGCCAGTTCGATGTCCCGCCAGCCCCGCCACTGGACCGGCCGCAGCCCCGACGCCCGCATGGCGTCCACGGGTTCGCCCTCGACGGGCCGCCGCGCCAGGACCTCGGCGTCCGCCAGGAGCGAGGTCACCGTCTCCTTGGCGCACGGGCGGTTGGTGCCGATGACGCCGGTGGGACCGCGCTTGATCCACCCCGCCACGTACTCCCCGGGCGAGGGCACGCCGTCGCGCAGCACCCGGCCCGCCGCGTGCGGGACCGTCCCCGTCGCCGGGTCGAACGGCAGACCCGSCAGTGGCACGCCCAGATAGCCGACCGCCCGCAGCACGAGCTGCGCCTCGATCTCCTCGTACGTGCCGGTGCCGCGCACGCCCCCGGCCC
>NZ_JBJHPC010000390.1:0-6975 GCF_045257485.1 Streptomyces sp. YS-3
GGCTCGCGAGGGGGCGCCGGAGCGACGGGCGGCAGCACACTGGTGCTGCCGCCGTCGCTCCCGGCGTCGGCGGGCTGCGACGCGGTCGCGGTGCCCGCCTCCTACGGTTTCCGGGTCCTGGCGCGGCTGCCCCGCTCGGGGTGCGTCTTCGCGGACGCGGACTGCTGGTGGTGGATCGTCCCCTCCGGCTCGGACCACGAGCTGACCTGGCCGCACCCGGCCCGCTACGCCCCGGACGCGAAGGTTCCGCCGAACCCGGGACGACGATTGATCCACCGCCCCGAGGGCAGCAGCCCTTATACGCCCCCCATCCCGCTCTACCTGGTGGTATGCCAGCTGACTGGAACGGCACCGGCATGGACCTAGCCTCTTCGACCGCCCTTCGCGCCGACCCCGGATGGGACGTCGCGCCCCGCCCCCGCGGACCCGAGCTGCCCGCCGCCGGGCTCAGCCCGTCGTCAGACCTTCCGCCGCCCGCGCCAGGGCGTCCAGGACCGGGCTGATCAACGGGTGGTGCTCGGCGCCGCTGCGTACGGCCGCGAAGACGCGGCGGGTGGCGGCGGGGCCCGCCACGGGCCGCACCACGGTGTCCTTCCGCTCCATGCCGCGCAGCGCCGAGCGCGGCACCAGCGCCACGCCCGCCCCCGCGTCGGCCAGCGCCACCACGGCCCGGAAGTCGTCCGAGGAGTGGATCAGGCGCGGCTCGAAACCGGCCAGCTCACAGGCGAGGAAGACCACGTCGTGGCAGGGGTTGCCGGGGTACGGGCCGATCCAGTCGTCCTCGGACAGCGCCGACAGACGTACCTCCGGCGCCCGCGCCAGCGGGTGCCCGGCGGGCAGCACCGCGTCGAAGGGCTCCGCGTAGAGCGCGACCCGGACCAGCCGCCGGTCGTCCTCCCGGGGCGCGCCCCGGTACTCGACCGCCAGCGCCAGGTCCGCCTCGCCGTCCAGGACCATCGGCAGCGACGCGTCGCCCTCGGCGTCGCGCACCCTCACCCGGATCGTGGGGTGCGTCCCGCGCAGCCGGGCCAGCGCCGGGGCCAGCACCTCCGCGATGCCCGTGGCGAACGCCGCCACGGTCACGTCACCGGCCGCGCCGCCCGCGTACGCCGCCAGCTCCGCCTCCGCCCGCTCCAGCTGCGCCAGGACCGCGTTGGCGTGTTCCAGCAGGATCTCGCCGGCCGCGGTGAGCCGTACGCCCTTGCCGCTGCGGGTCAGCAGGGTGTGGCCGGTCTCCTGCTCCAGTGCGGCGAGCTGCTGGGAGACGGCGGAGGGGGTCAGATAGAGCGCTGCGGCTGCGGCGGTCACCGTACGGTGGTCCGCCGCGGCGCGCAGGATGCGGAGCCGGCGCGGGTCGATCACCCCGCCATTGTCGCCCGCGCGTCGACGAACGCCGCCACCGCCCGCTCCACGTCCGCCGTGGAGTGCGCGGCCGAGAGCTGGACCCGGATCCGGGCCTGGCCCATCGGGACCACCGGGTAGGAGAAGCCGATCACGTAGACGCCGCGCTCCAGGAGCAGCTCGGCCATCCGGGCGGCCTCGGCCGCGTCGCCGATCATGACGGGCGCGATGGCGTGGTCGCCGGGCAGGATCTCGAAGCCCGCCTCCGTCATCCGCGTCCGGAAGAGCGCGGTGTTGGCGGCGAGCCGGTCGCGCAGGTCGCCCGCCGACTCCAGCAGGTCGAGGACCTTGAGCGAGGCGGCGGCGATCACCGGGGCCAGCGAGTTCGAGAAGAGGTACGGACGCGAGCGCTGGCGCAGCAGGGCGACGATCTCGGCGCGGGCCGCGACATAGCCGCCGGAGGCGCCGCCGAGGGCCTTGCCGAGGGTGCCGGTGATGATGTCGACCCGGTCCATCACGCCGTGCAGCTCGGGCGTGCCCCGGCCGCCGGGGCCGACGAAGCCCACCGCGTGGCTGTCGTCGACCATGACCATCGCGTCGTAGCGGTCGGCGAGGTCGCAGATCTCCTGGAGCGGGGCGACGTAGCCGTCCATGGAGAAGACACCGTCGGTGACGACGAGGCGGCGGCGCGCGCCCGACGCCTCCTTGAGCCGCGCCTCCAGCTCGGCCATGTCGCGGTTGGCGTACCGGTACCGGGCGGCCTTGGACAGCCGGATGCCGTCGATGATCGAGGCGTGGTTGAGGGCGTCGGAGATCACCGCGTCCTCGGGGCCGAGGAGGGTCTCGAAGACACCGCCGTTGGCGTCGAAGCAGGACGAGTAGAGGATCGTGTCCTCCTGGCCGAGGAACGCCGACAGACGCGCCTCCAGCTCCTTGTGGACGTCCTGGGTGCCGCAGATGAAGCGGACCGAGGCCATGCCGTAGCCCCAGCGGTCGAGCGCCTCCTTGGCGGCGGCGACCACCTCGGGGTGGTCGGCGAGGCCCAGGTAGTTGTTGGCGCAGAAGTTCAGGACCTCACCGGTGGGGACGGCGACCGAGGCGTTCTGCGGGGTGGAGATCACCCGCTCGGGCTTGAAGAGACCGGCTTCGCGGATCTCGTCGAGGGTGTTCTGCAGGTCGTCGCGGACGGACGCGTACATGCTTCGGGCTCCTAGATGCCGAGTGGCTGACGAGGGGACTCAGGCGGTCCAGTCGAGGATGATCTTGCCGCTGCGGGCGGTGGCGGCCTCGTCGAAGGCCGCGTCGAAGTCCTGGTACGCGTAGCTGCCGGTGATCACCGGGGAGAGGTCGAGGCCGCCTTCGAGCAGCACCGTCATCGCGTACCACGTCTCGAACATCTCACGGCCGTAGATGCCCTTGACCGTGATCATCGAGGTGACGATCTTCGACCAGTCGACGGCGAACTCCTGCGCGGGCAGCCCGAGCATCGCGATCCGGCCGCCGTGCGTCATGTTGTCGATCATGTCGCGCATGGCCTCGGCGCGGCCGGACATCTCCAGACCGATGTCGAAGCCCTCGCGCAGTCCGAGCACGCGCTGCGCGTCCGCGATGGAGCTCTCCGCCACGTTCACCGCGAGCGTGGCGCCCGCCTTGCGGGCCAGCTCCAGACGCTCGGGGCTCACATCGGTGATCACCACGTTGCGGGCGCCCGCGTGCTTGGCCACGGCCGCCGCCATGATGCCGATCGGCCCCGCGCCGGTGATCAGGACGTCCTCGCCGACCAGCGGGAAGGAGAGCGCGGTGTGCACGGCGTTGCCGAACGGGTCGAAGATCGCGGCGACGTCGAGGTCGACCGGGGTGCGGTGCACCCACACGTTGGCGGCGGGCAGTGCCACGTACTCCGCGAAGGCGCCGTCACGGCCCACGCCCAGGCCGATGGTGGAGCGGCACAGGTGGCGGCGGCCCGCCAGACAGTTGCGGCACTTGCCGCAGACCAGGTGGCCCTCGCCGCTGACCAGGTCGCCGACGGCGATGTCCCGGACGTCCGCGCCGACCGACGCGACCTCGCCGACGAACTCGTGGCCGAGGACCAGGGGGGTGCTGACCGCGCCCTGCGCCCAGCCGTCCCAGGAGCGGATGTGCAGATCGGTGCCGCAGATGCCGGTGCGCAGCACCTTGATCAGCACATCGCCGGGGCCGGTCTCCGGTTCCGGGACGTCCATGAGCCACAGTCCGGGTTCGGCGTGCTGCTTGACAAGGGCCTTCATGGGGGGCGGCTCCCGGGGCGTACAAAGAGGGCGAAAGGGCCATGGTTCCATGGCTGATCACCAATCTGCCGAGCAGAAGCCGCCCACGTCCATCGAGGATTTCTTAAGCGGACCAACAGCCGAGCTTCACGCGCCCCTGGCGCACCCCTCTGCCACCCGGGTCACGCAGCTTCACCGGCGTCCTGTGCGCGTCGCACGGGCGGTCCTCGCCGCGCGTGTCGGCCCGGCGGTGTGCCGTCAGCTTCCGGCGGGTGCCCCGTCCGCGCGGACGACGCTCAGATGGCCCCGGCGCCGGGTGGTCACCACGTTTCCGGGCGCGCTCCTGGGCTCGTGCGCGCGGGGCGACGCGGGCTCGCGGCGCAGGACCAGGGTGACCCGGCGCAGTCCGAGCTCGCCCAGGGTGCCGGAGGACTCGTCGAGGACCCGGCACTCCACGGCGTCCCAGCCGGGGTCGGGGTGGCGCACCGCCCGCACGGCGCCGTCGTGGTCCACGGCCGCCGCCCCGACCATCCGCATCCAGTGCGGCAGGCCCTGCTGGTAGGCGGCGCTCATCAGCGGGTCGTCGGCGATGTCGCGGCGCACGGCGCGCAGCCCGGGGTCGTGCGGGTCCTCCTCCAGCGCGCTGGAGAGCTGCGCGAGCATCGGCAGGCACCAGCTCGTCTCGTGCTGGGCGAGCACGGAGCCCGCGTGCGGGTGGAAGAGGACGAAGCGCAGGAAGTTGTCGCGCGGCATCGCGGTGGGGTGGGGGCCGACCGCCCTGAAGAGCGTGTCGTACGCGGAGTTGGCGTGCACGACGTTCCAGCCCCGGTCGACGAGGAACGACGGCAGATCCGTGGCGTCCATCATCGCGATGTGGTCGTCGACGTAGGCGCGCGCCTCGGCGTCCCACTGGCCGGTGGCGGTGGCGGCGGTGTCCCGTACCTCCTTCGGCACGGGGCCTGTTGACCTGTTCACCAACGGTTCTTTCGCCATCGAGAACGCGACTCCTCTTGCAGGCACGCGGTGCGCCTGCCGTCCCCCGCTTCCTCCCGGCCCAGCGGCCTGATGGCACAGAGGTCGATCTTCGCACCGTGCTGCGATCCTGCTCCCGTCCGCAAGAGGATGTCAACCATCGTGGCATTCCGGCCCGAGAACGCCTCAAATACGCCACAGCTGTGGCAAGTTCTGGTTCTCCCCGGCGTGAGCAAGTAGCCTCCCGACATATTCACTGTGTGTCCGAGCTGTGTGGAGCAACTCGTGTGATCTAGGAGAATGACTGGTGACGGACGGCTTCTCGGATCCGGGACCGGCGGCCACGGGCCCGCTGGGGGACATCGCCGCCCGCGTCGGCGACCTGGCCCGCAAGCTCGGAATGAGCCAGGCGGAGGTCTTCGACGTCCACCAGCTCTCCGACGCCTCGGGGGTCCCGGCCGATGTCGTCCAGGCCCTGCTCGACGGCCGTGCGGCCGGGGAGCCGGACGTCCAGGCCCGGTTCCTCCAGCGGTTCGCGGCGCTGCGCCGCTCGCGGCTGAAACCCAACGGCCGCCCCTACACCCAGCAGGAGATCGCCGCCGGCGCCGGGATGTCCCGGCAGCAGGCGGGCGCGCTCATCAACGGCGACCGGCGCCCCACCATGGAGCACTGCGACGCCATCCAGCGCTTCTTCAAGGTCCACGCCGGCTATCTCACCGCCGAGGACAGCGAGGCCCTCGCCGACGCCCTGCTCCGCACCGAGCAGGAGCTGCTGCACGCCTTCGCCGCCCGTGAGCACGACCGGGAGCGCGAACTCGACGCGCTCGCCCCCGCCGGCCAGGACCCGCTGGAGCGGCTGCTCCAGGACCACGGGGTGCGCGGGATCGCCTGGCGGGCCGCCCAACTCCCCACGGACAAGCACCGGGACAAGGTCACCGAGTGGCTGGACATGCTCCTGGAGAGCGTCAAGCGCGTCGATCCCTGACGGCCCGCCCTCCATCTGCCACCGCGGACCGGGCACGCCGGAGCCGGATTCGGCCCGCTGGATTTGGGCGAGCATACGATCTTCCATAGGATCCGGCGATGATCACCAGAAAACGGCTGGCGGCCGGGGTGGGCGCGCTGCTCGCCACCCTCGCCACCGGTATCCTCCCGGCCGACGCGGTCGCGGCCGACGGGCCGACCGCGCAGAAGGCCGCACCCAAGGTCGAGTTGGTGCTGGACGTCAGCGGGTCCATGCGGGCCCGCGACATCGACGGCCAGTCCCGGATCTCCGTCGCCAAGCAGGCCTTCAACGACGTACTGGACTCGGTCCCGCCGGAGGTCGAGCTCGGCATACGCACGCTCGGGGCCAACTACCCCGGCAACGACCGCAAGGTCGGCTGCAAGGACACCCGCCAGCTGTACCCGGTCGGCCCGCTCGACCGCACCGAGGCGAAGACCGCGGTGGCCACCCTCGCCCCCACCGGCTGGACGCCGATCGGCCCGGCTCTCCAGGGCGCCGCCCAGGACCTCAAGGGCGGTGACGCGACCCGCCGGATCGTGCTCATCACGGACGGCGAGGACACCTGCGCCCCGCTCGACCCGTGCGAGGTGGCGCGCGACATCGCCGCCCAGGGCATCCACCTGGTCATCGACACCCTCGGCCTCAACCCGGACGCCAAGACCCGCGACCAGCTGACCTGCATCGCGCAGGCCACCGGCGGTACGTACACCTCGGTCAAGCACAAGGACGAGCTCAAGGACCGCGTCAAGCAGTCGGTGGACCGCGCGGCCGACCCCGTGGTGGTCCCGGTGGCCACCAGCGGCGCCGCGAGCTGCGCGAGCGCGCCGCAGCTCAAGCCCGGCCTGTACACCGACCGCGAGACGTTCGGCGAGCACCGCTGGTACAGGGTCGACGTCAAGCCCGGCCAGGAGCTCCGCGCCGCCGTCAGCGTCGGCGCCGACCGTGCCGTCAACAACGACTACGGCGTCCTGCTGCGGGCCGTCACCCGGCACGGCCGGGAGATCGTCCGCGGCTCCGAGGCGGGCGACGGCCGCACCGACCTGATCTCGACGGGCCTGCGCTATCCCAAGCCCGAGGCGAAGGACGACGACGACAAGAACACCGTCGAGACCGTCTGCCTCCAGGTCAGCAACTCCTTCTCGGCGCCCCCGTCGGTGAAGACCACGCCGGGCATGCCCGTCGAGCTGGCCGTGGACCTCGTCGACGGCCCCGACCGGCCGTCCGACGTCGCCGCCTTCGGCCTCGGCCGCGGCTGGTGGCTGCTGGGCGTCCTGGTGCTCACCGGCTTCGTCGCCGGTCTGCTGTGGGGCTGGATCTCGCGCTGGCGCGTCGCCGTCTGGAGGACCAACTGATGCGTACCCCGAGGATGCTGACGGCCGCGCTGCTCACCGGCGCCGCCCTGCTCGCCCC
>NZ_JBJHPC010000040.1:0-24424 GCF_045257485.1 Streptomyces sp. YS-3
CGCCGGGCCTGTCCGCGTCAAGAGCGTCACCCCCACCTGGAACGCCACCAAGCCCGTCGCGTACAGCATCGAGCTGTCCCTCGACGGCCGGGGCGCCCTTGCTGACGATCTGCTCGCCCTGGGGGGTGTCGAGCGTCATCGGCGCGCCGCCGGTGAGGCGCACGGTGGTGCGGTGGGCGCCGAGTTCGATGTCGTAGGTGCGTCCCTGCCAGGTGAGGCCGCGCAGGGTGACACCGCGCTCCAGCTGCGGGGGCAGCATCGGGTCGAGGTGCAGCCGGTCCTCACGCATCCGCATACCGGTGAGGCCATTGGTGAAGACCTGGAGGAAACCGCCCTTGCCGGTGAGGAAGTCATGGGCGGGCGAGCCCGCCAGGGGGTCCTCCGCACCCGCCTTGTCACCGCGCGCCTCCGAGAACTGCGCGAAGGGGCCGCGGACGAACGGCTTGATGGAACGCTCCAGATAGGTGTACGTGGAGCAGCCCGGCTCACCGATCCCGGCGGCGTCGATGGCGTGCACCGAGTCCGTCATGGCCGGGCCGTCCGGGTCGGTGCGCTGCGCGTAGTAGTCGAGGGTGGCCGCGTCGGCGCCCTTGGGCATCGGCCACTCCAGCGGGTACATCAGCAGGACGGTGTCGGCCTGTTTGATGGTGCTGCCGCGGTAGCCGTCGTACTGCTGGAAGACCTTGTCGTGTGCGTCGTACGGGATCCGGATGCGGTCGGCGATCGTCTTCCACTCGGCGGGGGCCCGCCGGCCGAGCAGCTCGGCGGCGCGGGCGGCGTGGCGCAGGGCGGTGGCGGCTCCGGCGTTGGTGAAGACCGCGTCGTCCACACCGTTGCTGTATTCGTCCGGGCCGGCCGTGTCCTTGATCGAGTAACTGCCGTCCGGGTTGGCGCTGACACGGCCCGCCCAGAACTCGGCGATGCCCCGCAACACCGGCCAGCCACGCTCGCGCAGCCAGGTCGTGTCCTTGGTGGCGAGGTAGTACTGCCAGGTGGCCAGGGAGATGTCGGACTGGAGGTGGATCTGCGTGCGGCAGTGCGGGGGGTCCACGCTGTGGCACTCCTGCGCCAGGTTCCCCGAACTTCCGCTGTTCCAGGGGAAGAAGAGGCCCTGGTAGCCGAGTTTGCGGGCGTTCTCGCGCGCGCCCGCGCGGGTCCGGTAGCGGTAGTCGAGCACGGACTTGGCGAGCTCGGGCCGGGTGGCGAGCAGGCCCGGGTACATCCAGGTCTCGGCGTCCCAGAAGATGAGGCCCGCGTAGTTGTCGCTGGTCAGCCCGGCCGGGGCGATGCTGTTGGCGGCGCCCGCCCGGGTGTTGGAGAGGAGCCCGTACTGGGCGGAGCGCACCCATGTCTGCATCTCGGGCTGCCCGGGCACCTCGATGTCGCTGCGCCACAGGCGGGCCCAGGCGGCGGTGTGGGAGCGCAGCAGGGCCTCCCAGCCACGCCCGGCGGCGCGTCGCGAGGCGATGGTGGCGTCGTTGCGCGGTGCGCGTGAGGTGAGCGCGGTGTCGACGCCGACGTACTTGGTGAAGTCGTAGGACCGCCCGCTGCGGACCGGCACGGTGAGGGACTGACGAGTGGTCATTCCCTTGGCCGGTGCCGCCGGCTGGGCTTCGGCGCCGTGCACCGCGTTCCCGGCACGCAGGGTCGAGGCGACGGCTCCGTCCACGTTCGTACCGTCCGTACGGAAGGCGACGTCCATGGTGGGCGCGGTGCGGCCGGCGCGGGAGCCGCCGGTCCGGTCACCGCCGCCGGTCTGCGAGATACGCCGCGCGCCGCGGCCGTCCAGCATGTCGGTGACGGTGGCTCGGCCGCTCCAGTGCGGCGTCATGCTCATACGTACGGCACCGACGTGCGGATCGGCGCGGTCGGTGAGGACCTCGTAGACGAGGTCGGTGCTGCGGCCGTCGGCGGCCGTCCAGGTCAACGAGGTCCGGACCAGTCCGCAGTGGAGGAAGAGCGACTGGCGGTAGTGGGAGACGCGACCGGACGGCGTCGAAGAGTTGAAGGTGTCGCCCCGCGCTCCGCCGGTGCTGAGGGTGAGCGCGGTCCAGTTGGGCAGCGCGGCGACGGCCTGCCGGTCGCCGGCGGTCTGCTGGTTGTGCGCGTACAGACCGGAGACGAGGGAGCCGTCGTAGCGCGGGGTGAACAGCGGCCAGCCGGTCTTGGCCTCGCTGTCGGCGTATCCGGCGCCGTTGGGTGGCACGCGCTGCCCCAGATAGCCGTTGCCGACGAAGGCGTGATGGCTGTCGGCCGTATCGATCCGGGTGGCGTCGAGGGTCCAGCCGGCGCCGCTGCGGCAGGTCGCGTCCGAGACGGAGGTGTTACGCGCGGTCTGCGAGGCCGCGGCCGGGGCGGAGGTGACAAGTGATCCGGCCAGCAGCACCGCAGTCAGTCGGGCGGCACGAGGCCGTACGCCGAGGGAGTACGTCATTGTTCTCCGTCACTCTGGTTCGACTGCGAGGTCCTGGGACCATAAATTTCCTGAACGATCCACGTCAATAGGCGTGCATTATCGGTCAAGTGTCGAAGGAATGGGGGGAACGTGAAGGCTTCCGTCAGGCGGGGCGTGCGTGCACAGGACAGACGTGCCGCTGGCCGGCTCGGCTGCCGCCGCGTCAGTCGGTGACGAGGGCGAGCGTGAAGCCGTCGTACCCCTTGGAGCCGACGGTCTGCACCGTGGTGGCGGTGAGTCGCGGGTGGGCGGCGATGAGCTCGGTGAAGCGGCGTACGCCCTGGACACGGGGGTCGGCGCTGGCCGGATCGGTGACCGCGCCGTCGCGGACGACGTTGTCGCCGACGATGACGCTGCCGGGGTGCGTCAACCTCAGGGCCCACTCCAGATAGTCGGGGTTGGAGGGCTTGTCGGCGTCGATGAAGACGAGGTCGAACGGCCCGGCGCCCTCCCGCGCGAGCTGGGGCAGCGAGTCGATGGCCTTGCCGACGCGCAGGTCGACGACGTGGTCGAGTCCCGCGCGCGCGATGTTGGAGGCCGCCACGGCGGCATACCGCTCATCGGCCTCCAGCGTCACCAGGCGTCCGCCGTCCGGGAGGGCCCGGGCGAGCCATATGGTGCTGTATCCGCCGAGCGTGCCGATCTCCAGCACGGTACGCGCGCCTCGGAGCCGGGTGATCAGGTGGAGCAGCTTCCCCTGGTTGGGCGCGACCTGGTGGGGCGGAAGCCCGGCCGAGTCGCTCTCCGTCGCGGCGGCGAGCAGTGGCTCATCCTCGTCCACCAGGAGGCCGTTGAAGTAGTCGTCGACCGCGGTCCAGGTCTGCTGGGACATAGTGAGTTCCTTTTCGATACCTACTAAGTTTCATCGAGGAACTTACTACGACCCGTCAGTCGGCTGTCAACGGTTCACAGAAGGGGAGCGATCCCGCCGACATCGGCTCTCACCACCCGAACGATGGTCCAGGCGAGGGTGACGCTACGCATTCGGCGTAGGAGCGGTGGCTGAGGTGGTGGGCGTGCCGCACGGTGTGGACGAGGAAGTGCGGCATCACGCCAGTCTCCCCGATCCACCGCCTCTCGAACAGGAGAACCGTCTCTGATGCGTGCCACATGGACCGCTGCCGCCCTGACCGCGGCGCTTGCCCTCACCCCGGTCGCCTCGGCCGCCGCCGCCGTCCCGCGTCCCGGCGCCGACACCCCGCAGCCGGCCACGGCCGCGGCCCTGCCCATGGATCAGCCCGTATCGGCGGTCCCGACGAGACCGGTGACGGCACCGGTCACCCAGGGCAACACACAGAGCCCGCTGGCACCGCAGACCGCGCCCGCGGCGCCGGCCGACGACGGCGGTGGCGGCCTGGTGTCGGTCGTGACGGGCCTGGTGAAGACCCTGCAGAACGTACTGAGCGGCCTCCTCGGCAACCTGTCGTCGGCCAAGCCCCCCGCGGCGACGAGCGCGCTCAACGACCAGGCGACGACGAGCCAGTTGGTCCCCCCGGCCACGCTGGCGGAGCTGCTCAAGACCGTCGACGCCCTGAAGGCCGCCGAGACCGCCGCGGCTCAGTAGCCACCCGAGCCCCCTGTCCGGGGCGGGCCGCAGCCGCTCCGGACACGGCGCGCGTCGCGGCGCTGTGCGCGCGCCGGTTGTCCGGAAGCGATCCCGGCCCGGACATGACGGGCCGGGATCGACGCGTCCGGCCGGCAGTCGGCCGTCAGCGCCAGCGGCTGACCTCCACGTTCTCCAGGATGCCCAGGGCGTCGGGGACGAGGATCGCGGCCGAGTAGTAGGCGGTGACCAGGTACGAGATGATCGCCTGCTCGTCGATGCCCATGAACCGCACCGACAGGCCCGGCTCGATCTCGTCGGGGATCCCCTCCTGCCGCAGGCCGATCACCCCCTGCTCCTCCTTGCCCGTACGCATACAGAGGATCGAGGTGGTGCGCTCGGGAGAGACGGGGATCTTGCCGCACGGGAAGATGGGCACTCCGCGCCACGCGGGAAGCCGGTGGCCGCCGAAGTCCACCGACTCCGGGACCAGACCACGTTTGTTGCACTCACGGCCGAAGGCGGCGATGGCCTTGGGGTGGGCGAGGAAGAACTTGTTGCCGCGGCGGCGCGAGAGCAGTTCGTCCATGTCGTCGGGGCTGGGCACCCCGTCGTGCGGCTGGAGGCGCTGGCCGTAGTCGCAGTTGGCCAGCAGACCGAACTCACGGTTGTTGACCAGCTCGTCCTCCTGACGCTCGCGCAGCGCCTCGACCGTGAGCCGCAACTGCTGCTCCGTCTGGTTCATCGGCTGGTTGTAGAGGTCCGCGACCCGGCTGTGAACCTTCAGCACCGTCTGAGCGACGGAGAGTTCGTACTCGCGCGGCGCGCCCTCGTAGTCCACGTACGTGTGCGGGATCACGGCCTCGCCGACATGGCCGGCCGACAGATCGATCGCGGCCTCGCCGTACTTGTTGGTCCGCTGCTCGGGGATCGCCGCGTAGGCGGTCAGATGGTCACCCAGGCTGCCCGCGCGCTCGGCGAGGTTGAGCACATCAGCCCGCCGCAGCGCCAGCACCGTACAGTCCGTCGCCGCGCGGGCCGAGGCCTCCCAGGTGGCGTCGGACGAGACGAGCGCCTGCTCGCCCAGGTACGCCCCGTCGGCCAGGACCGCGAGCACCGCCTCGCCGCCGTAGGGACCCGGACCGACGCGCTCCACCCGGCCGTGGGCCAGCAGATACACCGTGTCCACCGGATCGCCCCGGGTGGCCAGGACTTCCCCCGCGGCGAAATCGCGCTGCTCGCAGCGGTTCGCCAGCTCCTCCAGCGCCGCCCCGTCCTCGAAGCCGCGCAGCGCGGGCAGCTCCCCCAGCTCGGCCGGGATCACGGCGACCTGCCGGCCGGTCTGCACGAAGGTGACCTTCCCGTCACCCACCGAGTAGCTCAGCCGCCGGTTGACCCGGTACGTACCACCCTGGACCTGCACCCACGGCAGCATCCGCAGCAGCCACCGGGAGCTGATCTCCTGCATCTGGGGAACGGACTTGGTGGTGGTCGCCAGATTCCGCGCGGCGGCGGTACCGAGACTCTGTTGTTCGCGTTCCCGGTCCACCGACTCCTGCGGACTTGCATCAACCGACATTGAGGGTCCTTCCTTCGAACGGAGAACAGTCAGGGACAGCCTGACCGCAAGAAAGGGAATTCGCTACTACACGAACGAGTGCAAGGATTTACCCAACCCGGCGGAGTGGAACTGGATTTGGCCAATCTCACACGCCACAGCCCGAGCTGCGGGAAGGGACTCAGGAAGGGGACGCTCGTACCCCGATGGAATTCGGTGCGGCGGGTCCGCTCACGCCACGTCCGCGCCGTGTCACGCTCACCGTGCGGCCCAGTAGACGCGGCGAACCCCCCATCGGCTTACCGGAAGCGCAGGTCCGCGCAGGTGTGCGGGCGGCAAACCCGCTGGGGCCCGCGTCACCATATCGAATGACAACGGGCCTTCTCGGTCCGCCGGTTCGCAAAACCGTCCTACCCTCGTTCCTGGATCTGGAAGGAAGGCTTCCAGCCGCGCCCTCTTTCTTTTCCCTTTCCCGCGGTGCCGGGTGTGAACGGGCAATGCCCGTATACCTGCGTCCCCTTCGCCGCCGATACCGTAGAAATGACCCAGCGATGACCGTGGACACCAGCCGGACGAGTGCGGACACCAGCATGCGGCCGAAACCGCGCCCGCAGCCCAGACAGACCTGGGAGGGTGCACAGGCATTCCCCGACTTCGGTACATCCGTCGTGAGGATGCGGGAATCCGCCTGCCCCTGACTGTTCGCCGGGCCGCTCCTCATGCGTCCACCCACGTTCTGTCCTGCGCGCCGGAACCCCGCGGGCACCTGCCCTCTTCGATGCCCCTCTTCCAGGCGCCGGATCACCCCCGCACGCGCCCACGAGGGCCCGGCCCTTCCGGACGCCCTAGGCGTGCTGACACCCGTCCACCCACCCAAGGAGTCATGGATGCCCGGTCCCCCGCTCTACTCGGTGCCGACAGTGGGCCCCCAGGCCATGGCACCGTCAGCCCCACCCGGTGACGCACCTCCTGACGCGGGCGGCTGCCCTGAGGACGCGGCGGCCTGCGCCCAGGACCCGGCCCCCACTCCGGAGGGGGACGGCTCGGCGCCGCACATCCTTGAGACCGAGACGGCCTGCGAGGACGACGCGCGAGGCGACCCCGCGCCGGAACGCGACGCCTGGGAACGGGTGCTGAGCGGGCCGAACGGTCTGGGCACCACGGGCCTGCGGCTGGTGTTGCGCGCGCAGCCACCCACACCGTGCCGGGAGATCCCGAGCCTCTACTACCACCCCGTACCCGAACCCGACGCGGCGCGGGTGGCGGAGGTCAGCCGGCGGATCAAGGACTGGGCGGTGGACGAGGTCGAGCTGTACCCGCCCGAGTGGGAGGACCAGTTCGACGGTTTCTCCCTGGGCAGATACATGGTCGCCTGCCATCCCGACGCCCCCACCATCGAGCACCTGATGGTCGCCACCCGGCTGATGGCCGCGGAGAACGCGGTCGACGACTGCTACTGCGAGGACCACGGGGGCTCACCCGTCGGTCTCGGCGGACGCCTCCTGCTGGCCCACACCGCGCTCGACCCGCTCCACACCGCGCAGGAGTACGAGGCGCCCTGGGCGGACTCCCTCCACAGCGACGCCCCGCGCCGGGCCTACCGCTCGGCCATGGACTACCTCCTCCAGGCCGCCAGCGCGTCCCAGGCCGACCGCTTCCGGCACGACATGGCCCGTCTGCACCTGGGGTACCTCGCCGAGGCCGCCTGGGCGCAGACGGAGTACGTGCCCGAGGTGTGGGAGTACCTGGCCATGCGGCAGTTCAACAACTTCCGCCCCTGCCCCACCATCACCGACACCGTCGGGGGCTACGAACTGCCCGCCGACCTGCATGCCCAGCCGGCCATGCAGCGGGTCATCGCCCTCGCCTCCAACGCCACCACCATCGTCAACGACCTGTACTCGTACACCAAGGAACTCGCCGCCCCCGGCCGGCACATGAACCTGCCCGTGGTGCTCGCCGAGCGCGAGGACCTCGGTGAGCGCGACGCGTACCTCAAGGCCATCGGGATCCACAACGACCTGATGCACGCCTTCGAGGCCGAGGCCGCCGCCCTGGCGCTCGCCTGCCCCGTCCCCCAGGTCACCCGCTTCCTGCGCGGTGTGGCGGCGTGGGTCGACGGCAACCACCACTGGCACCAGACCAACACCTACCGCTACGGCCTGCCCGATTTCTGGTAACYAAGGAGACCCATCGTGCCCAAGACAGCCGAAGCCGCCACCACCGCGGCCATCCCCCACCCGGCGACCCCCTACCAGGGAGACATCGCCCGCTACTGGGACCACGAGGCCCGGCCGGTGAACCTGCGCCTGGGCGACGTGGACGGCCTCTACCACCACCACTACGGCATCGGGGCCGTCGACGAGTCCGCGCTCACCCACCCCACGGACAGCGACCGCGAGACGAAACTCATCGCCGAAATGCACCGGCTGGAGTCCGCCCAGGCCGATCTGCTCCTGGACCACCTCGGCCCCATCCAGCCGGACGCGCTGCTCGTGGACGCCGGCTGCGGGCGCGGTGGCTCCATGGTGATGGCCCATCAGCGCTTCGGCTGCTCGGTCCAGGGCGTCACCCTCTCCACCAAGCAGGCCGACTTCGCCAACCAGCGCGCCCGCGAGCTCGGCATCGACGGGTCCGTACGGGCCCATGTCCGCAACATGCTCGACATGCCCTTCACGAACGGGCAGGCGGCGGCCTCGTGGAACAACGAGTCGAGCATGTACGTCGACCTGCACGACCTCTTCGCCGAGCACGCCCGCATCCTGGCTCCCGGCGGCCGGTACGTGACCATCACCGGCTGCTGGAACCCCGTGTACGGACAGCCCTCCAAGTGGGTGTCCCAGATCAACGCCCACTTCGAATGCAACATCCACTCCCGCCGTGAATACCTGCGGGCCATGGCCGACAACCGTCTCGTCCCGCAGACGATCACCGATCTGACACCGGCGACCCTGCCCTACTGGGAGCTGCGCGCCACCTCATCCCTGACCACGGGCATCGAGGAGGCGTTCCTCAACTCCTACAAGGACGGTTCCTTCCAGTACCTCCTGATCGCGGCCGACCGCGTCTGACCGACCGGCCACCGGCGAATGAGGCTTTCCGCGCCCGGCGAGGGCGGGCACGCTCACCACCTGCCCGCCCTCGTGCGCCCGGGGACCGTGAGGGTCGAGCGGGCCGATGGGAGGAGAGAGTCGGTTCTCACTCCATGAGCAGGATCCGCTGGCGTCCGCCGCCTATGGTGACGCGGTACTCGACCTCGCTGTAGGCGGGCCACGTCCCCCTCACCGTCGGCCAGCCCAGCTCCGCGTAGGGGAGCTCGTCCCGTTGTCCGCGCATCTTCATGAACGCGACGCCCGTCACGAGCCGGCCCCGGGCGCCGCCCTCCCCGTCGGCGACGAGCCGCAGCAGGGCGTCGTGGCCGAAGGGGCCGTTGAGCGGGGTGACGACGACGGCGCCGGGTGCGGCCTGGTCCAGCCAGGCCTGGGGGACGCGGCGTACCGCGGCGGTCGAGATGATTCTGGTGTAGGGGCCACGCTGGGGGTGGCCCTCCTCCCCGTCCGCGCAGACGACGGCCGGCCGGAGCCCCAGTCGGGCGAGTCTGTCCCGGGCCAGGTCGGCCAGGTATGGGTCTATCTCCACCGTGGTCAGTTGCTCAGGGGGCACCCGCTGGGCCAGCACGGCGGTGCTGTAGCCGGTGCCGGTGCCGATCTCCAGGGCGGTGTCGCCGGGGCCGGGGTCGAGGTGGTGCAGCATGTCCACCACGACGGCCGGGCACGAGGCGGCGGAGGTGAACGCCTCCCGGGTCGGACCGTCCTGTGGTCGTACGCGCCCGTCCGCGACCTGGGTGATGAGTGACGCCTGCGCCGTGTAGACGGCCCGCAGCCATGAACGGGGCCGAAGCGCACGGTCGATGACCGGGTGCAGTCCGTCCTCACCGGGGTAGGGCCACCACACCTGGTCGGGTATGAAGTGCTCGCGCGGCACCGTCAGGAACGCGGCGCGCAGCCAGGGCCGCCCATGGAAGTGGCCGAATTCCTTCCCGTCGAGTTCGGCCGCGCAGCGCGCGCGCAGTTCCTGGGGGTCGACCGGGGTCGCCATGCCGGCGTATCCGCCTAGTCGTCTTCCGCCGGGGGACTGGGTTCGGGCTCCGGAGCGGGATTGCCCGGATCACCCGGTGAACTGTGCGGGCCGCCCACCTGGCCGTCCGAGTCCTGACGACTACCCATGAACGTCTCCTCCCCAAGGGACGGCCAACTCGGTGCCGCGGCCGTCGTGTTACGCGGACGGTACCCCCGCTCGGGGAGGCGGATCCAGGCGGCGGGGAAGGCCGCCACCGATTCCCGGGCAGGCACACCTCGCCTCGGCCCCGGGCCCCTTCCTCACGCAGCCGCCTCGGCCGTCTGCGCGGTCAGCGCCGCGAGCAGCCAGTCGTGTGCCACGCCCGGGGTCGCCACCGGTCTGCCGTCTCCGGGGCCGGTGACCTCGGCCACCAGCTCCCAGTAGTGGTCGATCCGCGGGTCCGCCGCGAGGCTCGGGCCCAGGGCGCGACGGAAGTACGGGGTGTCCCGGGTGCGCCCGGAGGCCGCGTAGGCGGCCACGAAGCAGTCCAGCGCCTCTCCCGCGCGCGGCGCGCGCCCCCGTCGCACCTGCGCGCCCGCGAGCTCGTACGCTTCGGCCAGACCCGCGTACAGCGCGTCCGGGCGGAAGTCGGGTGCGGAGGTGTGCGCCGCGGGCTGGCAGGGTTCGCTGGCGAGGCACGGCCGGTTCACGAAGGCGTTGAGCCGGGCGAAGGCCAGGACCTGTGCGGGGCCGGGGTCGTCGGGCGGTGCCGGGACCGCCACGTCCAGGAACGCCGAACGGGCGCGGGCCGGCATCCGGGGCGGCAGCCAGGCCCGCCAGAACCGCGCCAGCGGGTCCGTGCTCGGCGGGGCGGCCACCGCACCGAGCAGCCGCAGCCGGTCGGCGCGCTCCTGCGGCGCGCACTCCTGGATGAGCCGCAGACCCGCCTCGCGCCACCGCAACGCCCGGATGTCGTCCCCCAGTTGGCGCAGCTGCCCGGCGACGGCCGCCTCCAGCGCCTGCCCGCCCGTACCGTCGTCCTCGTCGAGGATCCGCCGCACCTCGGGCAGAGGCAGGTCCAGCGCGCGCAGCGAACGGATCAGCCGCAGCCGGTCCAGCGCCGCCGGGCCGTACCGGCGGTGTCCGCCCGAGCTGCGGGAGGCCTCCGGCAGCAGGCCTCGGTCGGAGTAGAAGCGGACGGTCTTGACGGTGACGCCGGCGTGCTCGGCGAGTTCGCCGATGCTCCACAGGCCGTCGGGGGACAGTGGCACTTGAACCTCCCTCAGGGGGAGTTCCTACCGTACCGGTGAGCGCGGACGGCCGATCGAGGACCACGGGGGTGCCGTCCGCGCGCAGACCGCACGGACCGCCGCGTACGGGGGCTTCCGGCAAGAGGAGAGGAAAGATCCATGACCGCGTTCATCCTGGTGTCCGGCACGTTCACCGGCGGTTGCGTGTGGGAGGAGACGGCGGCGCGGCTCGCAGCGGCGGGCGCCGAGGTGTACGCGCCGGACCTCACCGGGCTCGGCGAGCGCCGCACGGTCGCGGGCCCCGGCACGGACCTGGAGACGCACATCGCGGACGTGCTCGCGGTGATCGACGGCATCGGCGCGGATCGGGAACTCGTGCTCGTCGGCCATGACTACGGCATCCACCCCGTGCTCGGCGCCGCCGACCGGCGTGCCGAGCGCGTCAAGCGGATCGTGTACGTGGACGCCGGTATGCCGATGGACGGGCTGCCGGCCCTGGCCGCCGTACCCGATCAGGCTTTGCGTGAGGAGCTGGCCAAGCTCGCCGAGCAGGGCGGCGAAGCCGTCACCGGGCTGCTTCCGGCCCCGGTCGACGCCGCCGAGTGGGGGCGGTGGGGCAGCACCGCGGGCGTCCCCGAGCGGGCGCTGGAGCGGCTGACCCGGCTCGCGGCGCCGCAGCCCCTCGGCACGCTGCTGCAGCCGCTCCACCTGACGGGCGCGGTGGCGGCCGTGCCGACCAGCGCCGTGTTGTGCAGCGGCAACGGCGCGGGCATCGAGCTGCTCCAGAACCTGGTGAACATGGGCCACTCCGCCCTCCAGTCGCTCGTCGACCCGCGGGTGTCGTTCTTCGAGCTTCCCACCGGGCACTGGCCGATGCTCTCCTCCCCCGGCGAGCTGGCCGAGGCGCTGCTGGCGGCGTCCGCGGGCGAGGGCCACCGGCTGACGCCCGCCGATGACGAACTTCCCTCGTACCTGCGGCCGTTCCCGCTGGACGTGCCCGAGGTGCCGCGCGAGAGGAACGGGCACGTCGATCTGTACGTCCCGGAGGCCGGCGGCGGGGAGGCGCTGCCCGCGGTGCTGTTCGTCCACGGCGGACCGGTGCCCGCCGACGCGCGGCTCACCCCGCGCGACTGGCCGGTGTTCGCCGGTTACGCGCGCCTCGCGGCGGCGCGGGGAGTGGTGGGCGCGGTGCTGGACCACCGGCTGCACGCCGTCACCGACTTCCCGCTCGCGGCGCGGGACGTCGCGGCGGCGGTGGAGTTGGTCCGGGCCGACCCCCGGGTCGACGCGGACCGTATCGCCCTGTGGTTCTTCTCGGGCGGCAGCCCGCTCTCCGCGGTGTGGCTGGGCGCGCCCCCGGCGTGGCTGCGCTGTCTGGCGGCCACGTATCCGGTTCTGGCGCCGTTCCCGAACTGGGGCCTCGCCGAGGGCTCCTTCCGCCCGGTGGACGCGCTGCCCGACGCGGGCGGGCTGCCCGTCGTGCTGACCCGGGTGGGCCTGGAGATGCCCGAGATCGCGGCGACCGTCGAGCAGTTCCTGACTGCGGCCGAGGACTGCGGTGCCGACGTGGAAGTAATCGACGTCCCGAACGGCCACCACGGCTTCGAGACACGCCTGCCCGGCGACGAGGCGCGCGCGGCGGTCGAGCGGGCGATGCGCTCGGTGCTGGCCCGTCTCAGGGCCTGACGGACCCGGTTCGCCGGTACCGGCCCCGCCACCCGGGCGGGGCCGGTACCACAGGTCCGGCCAGGCGTTTGGGTGCCCGCTGGTCAGGACCTGCTGGTCAGCGCCCGGTGGTCAGGCCGTACCCGTAGGGAAACAGCGGGTCGTAGTGCGCGTCACCGATGTTGATCGGTTCCTGGGCCTCGCTGCGGGGCCAGGTGACGGGGAGCTTGCCGGTGAAGGGGCGCTTGCCGAACAGGACGTCGGCGACCCCGTCGCCCTCGCTGCCGGGGAGCCAGGACATGACGAAGGCGTCCGCCTTGGGCAGTTGGTCGGTGATGATCTGCGGTCGGCCGGCGACATCGAGGACGAGGCATGTCTTGATCGCGGAGCATACGCGGTCGATGTTCGCCCGGTCCGTGGCGGAGAGGTTCAGTGTGTTGCCGCCGTTGCCCACGTCGCCGACGCCCTCCGCGTAGGGGGTTTCCCCGACGACGACGACACCGACGTCGTGGCCTGCCGTGGGGGCGCTGGCGTCGGCGCTGTAGGTGACGTTCTTCGCCTCGCGCCGGATGCCCCGCAGGATGGTGGTGCCGGGGAAGGCGGTGTTGCCGGACTGGCCCTGCCAGGTCACCGTCCAGCCGCCCGCCTGGTTGCCGAGGTCGTCGGCGTTGACCCCGGCCACGTAGATCTTCTGGGAGGGCCTGAGCGGCAGGGTGTGGTGGTCGTTCTTCAACAGGACCTGGGACTCCGCGACCGCGCGGCGGGCCACCGCCCGGTGCGCGGGTGAGCCGATGGTGTCGATGCCGGCCCGGTCGGTGTAGGGGTGCTCGAACAGGCCGAGCCGGAACTTCGCCCGCAGGATGCGCGAGACGGCGTCGTCGATGCGGGACATCGGGACCCGCCCGGCCTCGACCTCGGCGGTGAGGGCCTGCTCGAACTGCGGGGCGTTGTACGGCTGCATGAACATATCCATGCCGGCGTTGACGGAGGTGCGGACCTGGGTGGCGAAGTCACCGGGCAGTTGGGTGATCGCGTCCCAGTCGCTGATGAGGAACCCTTCGAAGCCGATCTTCCGTTTCAGGACGTCGGTGAGGAGTTCCTTGCTGGCGCTCATCTTCACCGGCTTGCTGCCCGGCACGTCGGTCCACTGGACGGACGAGAAGGACGGCATGACGCTGCCCACGTCATGGACTTGGACGGCGGTGACGTAGGGCGCCAGGTCCACGGCGGCGAAGCGCCGGTGGCTGGTGACGGTGGTTCCCTGGTCGACGGTGTAGTCGTTGGTGGTGGAGGTCCCGTAGGTGGTGTCGCCGTCACCGGCGTAGTGCTTGACGGTGGCGAGCACCCGGTCGGGGCGGGCCAGGTCCTTCGTACGGGTGCCCTGGAAGCCGTCGATGGCGCTTTCCATCCGCTGCACCAGGGCGGGGTCCTCGCCGAAGCTCTCGTACGTACGGCCCCACCGGTCGTCGCGGGCCACGCAGACGCACGGCGCGAACACCCACTGCGGGCCGGTGGCCCGGGTCTCGGTGGCCGTGATGTGCTCCTCCTCGGCCACCAGCCGGGGATCGCGCGTGGCGCCCATGCCGATGTTGTGCGGGAAGATCGTCGCACCGACCAGGTTGCCGTTCCCGTGTACGGAGTCGATCCCGTACAGCAGCGGGATGTGCAGCCGGGTCGCGAGGGCGTGCCGCTGGTACCCGTCGACCATGTCCGCCCACGCCTCGGGCGTGTTGGGCGTCGGCGTGGAGCCGCCGCCGGAGAGCAGCGAGCCGAGGTTGAGGTCCGTGATACGGGTGGGTTCGGCGTCGACCGCACCGCGTTCGGTCTGCGTCATCTGGCCGATCTTCTCCGCCGTCGTCATCCGGCCGAGAAGGTCGGAGACGCGCCGTGCCACGGGCAGCTCCGGGTTGAGGTAGGGCAGCGCCCGGCCGTGGGAGGCGGTGGCCGGGGAGTCCGGGGCGGCCAGGGCCGGAGCGGCCGGGATGGCGGTGGCGACGAGTGCGGCGGCGGTGAGCAGGAGGCCCGACGTACGTCGGCGGCGGGTGGTGCGGGTGTGCGGCAGCGGGCCGCGCACGGGCTGTTGGGTCACGTGGTGCTCCTTGTGAGTGGCCGCTTCTGAGGAGGGGTGAAGGGCGCGCCTGGGGATGGGCGGCGCCGTCGAACTGAGGTCAGGGAGCGCTCCCAGAACGCGGTTGCGCCGAGTCCGGCTCCTTTCGGTACCGCGCGAGGGGACTGGGCGCCACGGAGCCACTCTCCGATACATCTGATACATCCGATACGGAAGAACCAGTGCGGCGACACACGAGCTCATCCAGCTCGCTTACGCCGCAATAAATGAAGCCAGTGACGCTGATTGCCTGTCAAGCAGTGTGCATGCGTTCAGTTTCCGAAGGAAAAGTGGCGCGCCCCTGACAAGGGTGAATGAGTAAAGATCACTAGTCACGGACGCGGCGGCCGACCGTCGGGGCTCTGTAGCGCATATCCGAAGTCGCCCTACTGGATGTGCTTTTGGGCAGTTCCCCGGTGGACCCGGTCGCCGTGGACGTGGACGTCCGGGTATCAGCTCGGTCGGGTCCGGTGCGCTGGAGCGAGAGCGGCGGGCCCGGTGACCAGCGACGCCCCAATGAATTCAGCAGTCAAACGCAGAGCTTTCGGCGGGCTCGTCCGCCTCACCTTTCCTCGGGCTCCCGCTCCGTATCAGCGGCCTGTCGCCGCAGTGCCGTCGTGGCGATGTCCAGGAAATCCGCCACGGGGTGGGAGCGGTCGCTCTCCGGTACGGCCAGGCAGGTCGGGACGGGCACGGCGTCGGTGACGGGCAGGTAGACGAGGTCGGGGCGGGAGTAGGAGCGGGCGATGCTGACCGGGAGGAGGGCGATGCCCTGGCCGGAGGCGATCAGCTCGAACTTCTCGTCCAGTGAGGCCGTCCGCCGTGACTTGACGTCGAGGATCGGCTCGCGGTCGAGGTCGGCCGATGTGAGGGCCGGGCGGCCTGCCAGGGGGTGTGCCGTCGGGAGGCACGCGACCTTGGTCTCGTGGCCGATGGGGACGGTTCGCAGCCCGGTGTCGTCGAAGGGGCCCCGGAGGTACGCCACGTGCGCGCGGCCGTCGCGGAGCGGCGCGTCACGCTCCTGCCAGGGCAGCGGAAGGACATCGATCTCGATGTCCGGGTGGGTCGCCGTGAACGCCCGTATGGCATGCGAGACCTGGAGTCCGGCCGAGAACGCGACCACGAGCCGCTGCTCGCCGCGCTCGGCCTCGCGCACCCTCCGCAGCGCCACGTCCACCACGGTCGCGATCCTTGACGCTTCGTCATAAAGCCGCTTCCCCGCGGGAGTCAGCTCGACACTGCGCGTGGACCGCGTGAGGAGCACGCACCCCAGCTCCTGCTCGAACGCGCGGATCTGCCGGCTGAGGACGGGCTGTGCGATGAACAGCGCCTGCGCCGCCCGGCCGAAGTGCCGGTGCTCGGCCACCGCGACGAAGTAGCGGAGCTTGCGCAGATCCAGATCCATGCCGTCACGGTATCAATCGGGCCCGAAGGGTATTGGACGCCCGCCCGGGCCGCTCGGAGACTTGCAGCCATACCGCTCGCCGCACGTGCCGCGACGTTCGTTCACCCAGCTCTCGCAGACCATCCAAGGAATCACATGAACGACACCCGTAGGACCGCTCTCATCGTCGGAGCCTCGCGGACGATCGGCCTCGGGCTCGCCGCCGAGTACCTTCGCCGCGGCTGGGACGTCATCGGTACGGTCCGGGGCAGCCGGCGCACCGCTCTCCACGACCTGGCCGACGCGTCCGCAGGACGGCTGACCGTCGAGTCGCTGGAAATGACCGAGCCGGATCAGATCTCGGCGCTGCGCGACCGGCTGGAGCGGCGCACCCTCGACCTGCTCTTCGTCAACGCCGCCATCACACGCGGCGACATCCCGATCGGCGAGGTACCGACGGAGATGTTCACCGAGGTGATGATCACCAACGCGCTCAGCCCGATGCGCGTGGTGGAGACCCTGCATCCGCTGGTCGCGCCGACGGGGACCATCGGCATCATGTCCTCCGACCAGGGAAGCGTCTCCCTGAACACCAGGGGCGGCCAGGACCTGTACCGAGCCAGCAAGTCCGCGCTGAACCAGCTGATGCGCTGCTACGCCGCCCGCCGCGCCGACGACACACGGACGCTGCTGCTCATGGACCCGGGCTGGGTCCGCACCGGCCTCGGCGGCGCCGACGCCGAGCTCAGCGTCGAGGAGAGCGTCCCCGGCGTGGCGGAGACGATCGAGGGCCAGCAGCGGAAGCCGGGCCTCCACTTCTTGGACCACCAGGGGCAGGTCGTGCCCTGGTAGCCGGGCGCGGAAGTGACCCGCGCTCCTTGATCCGGAACGCGCGAGGCCACCCCCCTCCCGGCCAGGGCGTCAGGCGTTCCAGATCCAGTCCGCGACCTCCGGCAGATCGGTGCCGTGCTCGCGGATCCAGGCGTGGTGGCGGGTACGGGCGTCGGCCATCGCCTGGCGGACGGCGGCGGCCCGTACCGCGAGGCCGGGGACGCGGTCGATGACGTCCATGACCAGGCGGTAGCGGTCCAGGTCGTTGCGGACCACCATGTCGAACGGCGTGGTCGTGGTGCCGGACTCCTTGTAGCCGCGCACATGCAGGTTCCCGTGGCCACTGCGGCGGTACGCGAGGCGGTGGATCAGCCACGGATAGCCGTGGTAGGCGAAGATCACCGGCTTGTCCGGGGTGAACAGCCCGTCGTACTCGAAGTCGCTCATCCCGTGCGGGTGTTCCTCGCGCGGCAGGAGCCGGGTCATGTCGACCACGTTGACCACGCGGACGGCGAGGTCCGGCAGGTGCCGGCGCAGCAGTTGCGCGGCGGCCAGCACCTCCTGGGTGGGCACATCGCCGGCGCAGGCCAGGACGACGTCCGGCTCACCGCCGTTCTCCGTGCCCGCCCACTCCCAGGTCCCCGCTCCCCGGGCGCAGTGGGCGCGGGCGGCTTCCATGGAGAGCCAGTCGAAACAGGGCTGCTTGCCCGCCACGACCACGTTGACGTAGTCGCGGCTGCGCAGCACGTGGTCGGCGACCGACAGGAGCGTGTTGGCGTCCGGCGGCAGATAGACCCGGACGACCTCGGGGCTCTTGTTGAGGACGTGGTCGACGAAGCCGGGGTCCTGGTGGGAGAAGCCGTTGTGGTCCTGGCGCCACACATGCGAGGTCAGCAGGTAGTTGAGGGAGGCGATCGGGGCGCGCCAGGGCAGTTCGCGGGCTGTCTTGAGCCACTTGATGTGCTGGTTGACCATCGAGTCGACGATGTGCACGAACGCCTCGTAGCACGAGAACAGCCCGTGCCGGCCGGTCAGCAGATAGCCCTCCAGCCATCCCTGGCAGGTGTGTTCCGACAGGATCTCCAGCACCCGGCCGTGGTGGTCGAGGTGTTCGTCGACCGGTCGGTACTCGGCCTGCCAGGCCTTTCCGCTGACCTCGAAGACGGCCTGGAGCCGGTTGGAGGCGGTCTCGTCCGGCCCGACCAGCCGGAAGTCGCGGCGCGCACCGGTGTCCTTCATCACCCGGGCGAGGAGGTCGCCGAGGATACGGGTGGGCTCGTGCAGGGTCGTGCCGGGTTTGTCGACGGGTACGGCGAAGTCGTCGAGCGGGGCGACGGGCAGGTCCCGCAGGAGGAGTCCGCCATTGGCGTGCGGGGTGGCGCCGAGCCGCCTGGCGCCGTCGGGGACGCAGGCGAGCACCTCGGCGACGGGGCGCCCGTCCGGGCCGAAGAGCTCCTCCGGCCGGTACGAACGCAGCCAGCTCTCCAGCTGCCGCAGATGTTCGGGGTTCTCGCGGACACCGGCCAGCGGCACCTGGTGGGCCCGCCAGGTGCCCTCGACGGGGACGCCGTCGACCTCGGCGGGACCGGTCCAGCCCTTGGGGGTGCGCAGGACGATCATCGGCCAGTGCACGCGTTCGGTGGACCCGTCCTCGCGTGCGGTCCGCTGCTTCGAGGCGATCCGGTCCAGCGCGTCGTCGAGGGCGCGGGCCATGGCCCGGTGCACTTGGAGGGGGTCGTCACCGCCGACATGGATGGGCTCGTGCCCGTACCCCCGCAGCAGCGCGTCGAGCTCCTCTTCCGGGAGACGGGCGAGCACCGTCGGGTTGGCGATCTTGTAGCCGTTGAGGTGCAGGATCGGCAGCACCGCGCCGTCGTGCACGGGGTCGAGGAACTTGTTGGAGTGCCAGGAGGCGGCCAGTGGTCCGGTCTCCGCCTCGCCGTCGCCGACCACGCAGGCGACCAGCAGGTTCGGATTGTCGAAGGCGGCGCCGTAGGCGTGGGAGAGCGAGTAGCCGAGCTCGCCTCCCTCGTGGATGGAACCGGGCGTCTCGGGGGCGACATGGCTGGGCACCCCGCCGGGGAAGGAGAACTGCCGGAACAGCCGGGCCATCCCCTCGCCGTCGCGCGGCACGTCCGGATAGGTCTCGCTGTAGCTGCCCTCCAGCCAGGAGTTGGCCAGCACGGACGGACCGCCGTGCCCGGGCCCCCACACGCACAGCGCGTCGAGCCCACGCGCCTTGATCACCCGGTTCAGATGGGTGTACACGAGATTCAGGCCCGGCGAGGTGCCCCAGTGACCCAGCAGCCGGGGCTTGATGTGCTCGGGCTTCAGTGGCTCGGTGAGCAGCGCGTTGGACATCAGGTAGATCTGGCCCGCCGCAAGGTAGTTGGCGGCGCGCCAGTGCGCGTCCAGGGTGCGCAGTTCGTCGTCGGAAAGTACCGTGGCGTCCTGGTGTTCGACCGTGGACATGGGCGGGACTCCAGAAGTCGTCGGGACGGATCATCGGGCAGTGGAGCGGCACGGCCGACAGGAGGACGGCGACGCCGCCGGGCGAGACGGTGGCCTTCAGGCCTACGTTCCCGACGGTGCCGCGAGCCTCTGAGCGGACCTCCTCCACCTTCCCGGATTGCCGCGTCGTCCGCGAGGGCTGACCGGGCCCCGGGGCCGGGCCGACAGTCCCCCTGGGCGTTGCCCGGCGGGCGGGGCGCTTCGCACCCGGCCCGGAAGGCAGTCACTCTCCGTACCTACCGAATAACCGCCCGAAATCATTCGTGTGGGCCCGCGAAGCTTGTCCTCCTCGCCGCGCTTGGCCTCTCCGGCTCGCTGACGGCACCACCCCGCGCGGATGCGGCGATCGGGTGACACTGGAAGGGAATCCGGACAGGGAGGCCGTCCATGAGCAATCCGACCTCGATCACCACAGCGCTTCCGGCCGAGTACCGCGACCGCCTCATGACCATTCCCCGCGAGACCAATTTCTCCGCGGGAGTGCGACTCTTCAACGAGGGCGGCCACGCCGACCGGTTCTGGATCGTGCGCTCCGGCACCGTGACGCTCGACATGCACGTACCCGGCAGACGCCCGGCCGTGATCGGACAGCTCGGCTCCGGCGAGCTGGTGGGCTGGTCGTGGATGTTCCACCCGTACGTGTGGCAGCTGGGCGCCGAGGCGATGACGCCGGTGCGCACGTACGAGTTCGACGCGGCGGCCGTGCGGGCCATGATGGACGCCGACACCGCGTTCTCCGCGGCGATCGGCGCGTGGGTGGGCCGCGTCCTCGCCCACCGCCTCCATGCGGCCCGTATCAGGCTGCTCGATCTTTACGCGCCGCACGGCAGTGGCAGCGACAGCCTGCTGTGACACACACCGGCCGAGGGCTCGACAGCACCGCTTCTACATGCCAACGTGGTGCAGCGGCTCACGGTGATCGAGCCGGGGTTGCCGTTGTCCGTGATGCCCTTCGCGGCGTTCCGGAACGCCACGGTGTCGCGCAGGGTGTGTGCGGCGGCGGGCGCGGGCGTGCCGCCGCCGAGCTTGAAACCGTTGCCGTCGCCCGCGAAGTCCGGGAAGCCCCAGCGGTTGAAGCCGTTGCCGTACGCGGCGCTCGTGATGCTGCCCGTGCCGGACATCCGGCCTCCCTTGCTCGATGAGGTGTGCCGCCGCCCGGCCTGGTCCGGGCCGGGCGGCGGCGGGTGGGGGGCTTGTGCAGTCAACTATTGGCGGAGGGACGTCAGTTGTACGTGATGTCGGCGGCCGAGTAGCGGCAGTACGTACCGTCCGGACCGCTGCCGAGCACCTTGGGCTCGGCCCCCGTGTTGTTGCCCTCGTAGCGCACGCACGGCTTGATCTTCTTGCTGCTGTCGCCGTGGATGCGGACGGCGCGCAGGGTGGCAGTGTCTCCGTAGTTGCTGTTGATGCCCACCAGGGTCTTGCCGGGCGCGGTCGCGTCCACGTTGTCGACGACCACCTTGCGCTTGTACTGCGTGGAGCAGTTGCCGCAACTGCGCACGAGCTTGCCGAAGTCGGCGACCTGGAACCCTCCGGTCACGGTGAGGGTGCCGGCGCCGTTGAACTGGAAGACCTTGTCAGAGGCCTTCCTGGCGCCGCCGCCCTCCACGCGGTAGACGGCGGAGGAGGACTTGCCCTTGAAGGTGGCGGCGTCCTCGCCGACGTCCTCCCACCACACGTTCTTGAGCGTGCAGGTCCCCAGGCAGTGGATGCCGTCGGCGGCGGGTGCGCCGATGACGACGTTGGACAGGACGGCGCCGTCCTTGAGCTGGAACAGCGGTGACTGGTTCTCGCTCTGGCCGCCGTCACCGAGGTCACCGCTGCCGTAGAAGCGCTGCATCTTGCCGTCGTACGCACCCGAGACCTCGATGGTCGCCGGGACGGGCTTGCTCGTGCCGGGAGTCGGCCAGCCGGCCACGGCGGTGGCTGTGACGGCGGCCGTGGGGGTGGCCGCGTTCGCCGCTCCGGTGAGTGCGCCCGTGAGGATCGCGGTGGCCGCCAGACCGAAGGCGGCGGCGCCCGCGCCGAGGACCGCCCGACCGGGGCGGCGCGAGCGGGTCCGTGCTGGTGAAGTCATCTCTCGTCTCCTTGTGTTGCCGTTGCCATTGCCCTTGGCTGTTGTCCTTGCCGTTGCCGGACCTGCGGGCCTCAGAGCTTTCCGGCCCCGGCTCCGGCGGTCACCGACGCGACGACGGAGGAGGCGGGCTCGGCGGTGTACGCGTAGGGGGCGGAGGTGAAGGAGCCCGTCCGGGAGACCTCCAGCGCGGCGCCGCCGAGGTCGTTGCCCCGGAGGTTGGCGTAGCCGTCGGTGCTGCTGTCCCGGTTCGTGGTCACGGCGACCTTCGTCGAGCGGAAGACGTTGTTCTCGACGAGCATCTGCGCGCCCATCCGGGAGTGGACGGCGGTGTCGGCACCCTCGACGTAGTTGTCGTAGAAGTGGCCGGTGCCGAACCGCAGGCTGGGGATGCGTGAGTTGACGTTGCTGAAGTGGTTGTGGTGGTACGTCACCCTCAGGTGCCCGGTGTCCTCGGAGGCGTTCTTGTCGCTGTGGCCGACGAGGGAGCCCTTGTAGTGGTCCTTGAAGGTGTTCCAGGAGACGGTGACGTAGTCGGAGCCATGGGTGATGTCGACCAGTCCGTCGTAGTGGTCCTTGCCGTGGTCGCGGTCCGAGGAGAAGGTGTTGTGGTCGATCCACACCTTCGTCGACTTCTGCACGGTGATGCCGTCGGCCGGCGCCACGGGCTTGCTGATGTTCAGATTGCGGATGACGACGTTGGTCTCCTGCTTCACACGCAGGCCACCCCCGGTGAACCCGGAGGCCGAACCGACGCCGAGGACCGTGGTGTTGGAGCCGACGTCGACCTGTCCGGTGAGCGTGATCAGACCGCTGACCTTGACGACCTTGGCCGTGTCACCGGTGACGGCGGTCTTGAAGGCGGCGAGGGTGGACACGGTGACAGGTGTCGCCGCGCCGCCGCCGGAGGTGCCCGCGCCGAAGCCGACGGGTGCGGTTTCGGCGGCGGGGGCGGCGGGTGCCGTGCCGACGGCGCCGGCGGACTGGGGCAGCCCGGCCAGTGCCGTGGCGGCGACGGCGGTCGCTGCCAGAAGGAGGGTGCGGGGACGCTTGTGGGGGGCGTGCGTGCGCATGCGGGTGGGTCCCTTCGGATCGGGAATGTTGGCCCGTCGGTACGGGCGAGTGGGGGTGGAGCCCGACTGCTCAGCGGTGCACGGAGTTCAGTGTGCGGAACGTCGTTCGAGTATCTGATGCGCTCTGATCGCGGCCATGCACGGCAACTGCCGTTCTCTCGGCGCGTGCCACACAGGCGGGCGACCGGGGTCACACTGATGAATGGAACGTAGAGGGAAAGCGCTTTCTCGTCAACGCCCCGACCGGATCTCGTACCGGTACGTCAGATCCGTTGACTCACCGCGGAATCGGCCCTACTTTCATCGCGTCGTACCTGATGCGTCATATATGAGACGCGATACGTGACAGTCGAGAGGCGCGCATGACCTCTGTGCCCACACCCATCCCCTCACGGACCCAGTTCGTGCTGGAAGCCGTCAAACACCGCATCCTGACCGGCCAGTTGGCCCCGGGCCAGGCACTCGTCGAGGTCGAACTCGCCGCGCACTACGGGGTGTCCAAGACCCCCGTGCGCGAGGCGCTCAAGACGCTGGCCGGCACCGGGCTGGTCGTGATGAACCAGTACAAGGGCGTCACGGTACGCATGGTGGACGCGGACATGGCGCGCGAGGTGTACGACGTACGGCTGCTCCTCGAACCCGAGGCGCTGCGCCGCACCGTCCGCGCGTCAGCGGGCCTGGACTCCGCGCGCGAGGCCCTGGAGCGGGCCGACACCGCATCGGACACCGCCGAACGCTCGCTGGCCAACCGGGAGTTCCACCGCGCCCTGTACCTGCCGTGCGGCAACCCGCTGCTCGCGCGGATGCTGGACGAGGTGCGCGACCAGGCGGCGCTGGTCTCTGCGGTCGCCTGGGCGGCGGATCCGTCCTGGGAGCGGGAGGCGGCGGAGCACCGGGAGATCCTGCGGCTCGCCCTGGCCGGCGACGCGGACGGCGCCTCCCGGGCCCTGCACGCCCACATCGCGTCCTTCGTCGAACGGGCCTTCCCGTCGGCCGAGGAAGAGGACCCGATATGACGGCGCCGTACGACTCCCTGCGCGGCGCTCTGGCCGATGTCGTGGCGATCCCGGTGACGCCGTTCGCCCAGGACGGGTCCATCGATCACGACACCCTTCGCGCACTGCTGCGCAGACTGCTGGACGACGGCGTACGGACGCTCACCCCGAACGGCAACACCGGGGAGTTCTACGCCCTCACACCGCAGGAGCGCGGAGCCGTCGTCGAGTCGACCGTCGCCGAGGCCGGTGGCCGGGCGGCGATCCTCGTCGGCGTCGGACACGATGTGCCGACGGCCATCGAGGCCGCCCGGCACGCGCGGGATGCGGGCGCCGACATGCTGATGGTGCATCAGCCCGTGCACCCCTATGTCGCGGCCGGAGGATGGGTCGACTACCACCGGGCCATCGCGGACTCCGTCCCCGAGCTGGGGGTCGTCCCCTACATCCGTAACGCCCACCTGGCGGGCGAGCACCTGGCGGCGCTGGGCGAGGCGTGTCCGAACGTGATCGGGGTGAAGTACGCGGTGCCGGACGCGGCGCGGTTCGCCGCGTTCGCCCGCGACGCCGGTCTGGAGCGGTTCGTGTGGGTGGCCGGTCTGGCCGAGCCGTACGCGCCCTCCTACTTCTCCGCCGGGGCGACCGGGTTCACCTCCGGCCTGGTCAATGTCGCACCGAAGATCTCCCTGACCATGCTCGAAGCGCTGCGGTCGGGTGATTATCCGGCCGCCATGCGGGTGTGGGAGCAGATCCGGCGCTTCGAGGAGCTGCGGGCCGCCGACTCCTCGGCCAACAACGTGACCGTGGTCAAGGAGGCGCTCGCCGTGCTGGGCCTGTGCCGCCGCCATGTCCGCTCCCCCAGCAGAGCGCTGGACGCGGCCGGGCGCGCCGAGGTCGCCGCCATCGTCGAGGGGTGGGG
>NZ_JBJHPC010000391.1:0-6962 GCF_045257485.1 Streptomyces sp. YS-3
GCCTACACCCGGCTCACCGAGGTGCGGCTGATGGCGTACGAGCACCTCTTCGACGCCGAACTCGACCTCGGCGGGCACCGCGAGGCGATCACCGAACTCCAGCAGCTGCACGCCCAGTACCCACTGCGTGAACGGTTCTGCGAGCAGCTCATCACCGCGCTCTACCGCTCGGGGCGCCAGCCCGAGGCTGTGCGAGAGCCGCTGGCGGGTGCGGTGGTAGGCGTCGAGCGCCTCGGCCTGGCGCCCCGAGCGGTAGAGCGCGGTGATGAGCTGCTCGCAGAACCGTTCACGCAGTGGGTACTGGGCGTGCAGCTGCTGGAGTTCGGTGATCGCCTCGCGGTGCCCGCCGAGGTCGAGTTCGGCGTCGAAGAGGTGCTCGTACGCCATCAGCCGCACCTCGGTGAGCCGGGTGTAGGCGAGCCGGCTGATCATGCCCTGGCCGGTGTCGAGGAGCGCGGGCCCGCGCCACAGGGCCAGGGCCTCGGTGAGCAGCTTGACCACCCGCTCGGGAGAGGCCCGCCGGGCGGCGGTCGCCTGCCGCACCAGGGCGGTGAACAGCGAGGCGTCGACGTCCCGTTCGGGCAGCGACAGCGCGTAGCCGAACCCGGACGTCTGGATGAGTCCGCGCGGCCCGTCGCGCCCGGTGCGGGACTCGATGATGCGGCGCAGCCGCGCGACATGGCCCTGGAGCGAGTTCTCGGCGTTGCGGGGGAGTTCCTCTCCCCACAACTCGTCGATGAGATCGTGCCGCGAGACCGGCCGGCCCGGCGACAGGGCGAGTGCCGCCACGATCGCCCGTAACTTCTCGCCGGGAATACGGAACGTGAGATGACCGTCGGTGATTTCCAATGATCCGAGCAGACGAACTTTCACCGTGTGCTTCCCCCGTGCTTCGTGCTGGAATCCCATGGTTCCCGCCGACGCCTGAAGGGATCTTCCGGCAGCGCCGGTGGACAGTGTGATCTCCGCTGCGAAAAGCGGTGATCTTACCCCGTAACGAACATGGACGAAGCGTATTTGTCGCTTCTGGCAGGGTCAACGCAATAGCGGGGCGAGTGACCCGCTGTGAGGGGGCTCACGCGGAAGCGTGCGCACCGCCCGGCGCGCCTCATCCGACGAGCCGCAGCGCCGTGTCGGACCGCCCCACCCGCACCGTCTGACCCCACGTCAACTCCAGGGCGTCCGACTCGATTCCGTCGCCGAAGACCACCAGGCGGTCCGACTCGACCGTGACCCGCAGGCGCTCCGCGCCCTCCAGCACCCCCTCCACCCGACTCGTCCCGGTCGTGGGAGAGGGCCACGCCTCCCGGACGAACCAGACGAGCCGGGGATCGGCCGGACCGGGCAGCGTGAGCCGGCTGCCGCGCTGCTGCCAGAGCGAGCGCAGCCAGCCCGTGGCCCCGGTCCCGGTACCCACCAGCAGACCGGAGGAGGCCTGCGGCTCGGGCGAGGCGGCCGGGTCGTCGGGACCCAGGCGGTAGCGGGCGGTCTGGTGGCCCGGCGGGCCCAGATAGATCTCGTTCAGCGCCAGCAGCCGCTGGGTGTCGTCCGCCACCGCCTCCACCATGGTGAGCTCGTCGGCGCGGCCCGTCGCCGCCGACGCCAGCAACTTCCCCGCGTCGGAGGGGCGGTGGCGGACCAGGACGCCCGGGTTGCGGCCCGGGTCGGTGTCGATGCCGACCACGGGCTGGCCCGAGAGGTACTTGGCGGCGTTGGCGACCAGTCCGTCCTGCCCGACCACCACGACCACGTCCTCCGGAGCGAACAGGAACCGGGCCAGATCGGCGCGCTCCACCCGCGACCGGCGCCACCGCAGCGGCACCGCCGCCGCCACCTCGGTGAGCGCCCGGTGGACGCGGTGGTGGCGCTCGGCCACCTCGTCGAGGGAGCGCCCGCGCGAGGCGAGGAAGAAGGCGGCCTGGCCGTGCGTGCCGTGCCGGGCGAGCAACTCCTCGTACTCCGTGGTGCGGTGGACCAGCACCGCGCGCGGCGCGAGGCTCACCGCTCCTCACCGCCCGGGCGGCCCAGCTTGGCGAGCAGGCCGGTGAGCACGTCGGGGGAGAGGGTGAGGCTGTCGATCCGGGGCAGGTTCTCGGCCAGCCGGGTCGCGGTGAGCGCGTGGAGCGTCGCCGTGTCGGTGTCGCTGTGCGCCCGCAGCCAGGCGGCCTGCGCCTGGGCGCGCGCCTCGCCGGTCGTGCGGGCGGCTTCGGCCTCGGCGCGGGCGAGCCGGACCGTACGGGCGGCCTCGGCCTCGGCCCGTACCCCGTCGGCGGCGGCCTCCTCCTCGGCCTCGCGGCGGGCGTTGGTGCCGTGCTGCTCGACCAACTGCTCCTCCCTGCGCGCGAGTTCGATCCTGCTGGCGAGCTCGTTCTCCGCGATCGCGCGCTCGCGTTCGACGGCCACGGCCCGCCGCTCGTACGTCGCCCGGTCGGCCTCCTGCTGGATCTGCTCGCGGGCCGGGGTGCGCAGCGCCCGCTCCACCTCCGGCTCGGGGCGGATGGCGACGACGCGCACGGCCACCACCTCGATCCCGGTGGCGGGCAGCCGGGGCTCGGCCGCCAGCCCGTCCGCGATCCGCCCGCGCACCGAGGCGACCCCGTCGACGAGGGCCGCCGCCAGCGGGGTGCGGGCGAGGACGTCGAGCGCGTGCTGCTGGGCGGTCTCGGTGAGCAGCGTGGACAGCTGTTCCAGCGGGGCGCCGCGCCAGACACCGCTGTCCGGGTCGACCGAGAAGTCGAGACGGGCGGCGGCCACGGCCGGGTCGCTGATCCGGTAGGTGACGGTGGCCTGCACGGTGACGTCCTGGAAGTCCGAGGTGCGGGCGTGGAAGGCCATCGCCAACTCCCGGTCGTCGACCGGGACTTCGGAGAGCGCGGCGCTCAGCGGCCGGAACCAGAAGCTGAGGCCGGGCCCGTCGTGGACGAGCCGGCCGCGCTTGTGGTGGCGGATGTGGGAGGTGGGGGCGGAGCGCAGATGGCGCAGGCCCAGTCTGCGGTTGATGTCGGCCATGGCGGGAGACCTCCTTGTTTTCGTCATGGCGACGATATTGGGTCTCCTTCATATCGTCAAGGTGACGAGATGAGAATCCGGCGACCGGGTTTTACCCGTCCGGTATCCGCGAAGCCGTTGACATGTACCGGCCCGGTCATGAATCTTGATGCTCGAAACCGCACTGTTTCAAGCATGAACGCGCACGCACCGCACCCCTTGTTGTTCGACAGCGGCTTCGGCGGCAGCCCGCAGACACTCGGGAAGCGGCTCCGAAGCGGCTCGGTACGAACGGAGAACACTCCTTGCGGAATCTTCGACACCGCCGAGGGAGAGTGGCCGCCGCCGTGCTCGCGGCGACCGCGCTCTCCCTCACCGCACTCACGGTCCCGGCTGCCTCGGCGGCCGACGCCGCCCCGCCCTCGGGCACGCTCGACGGCGCCTCCCCCGGCGTCACCTGGCAGAGCCCGGTCTACCCCAAGGGCACGGTCGGCTCGCCCGACAAGTGCGGCACCGCCGCCGAGGACCCGGCGAACGCCGTCTGCGCCCGCTTCGACCTGACGGTGAACCCGCCGGCGGGCGAGTGGGACGACAACCCCGAGGGCGGGGTCCCCGTCTCCATCCAGTGGGAGAAACCCACCGACGACTTCGACCTCTACATCTACGACTCGGCGGGGAAGAAGGTCGCCGAGAGCGCCGGGACCGCCGACCCCGAGGCGACGGTCATCCCCAAGGCGTCCGGCACGTACCACGTGGTCGTCGTCCCCTACGACGTGCACGACAACTCCTTCACGGGCAAGGCCTATCTGCCCGAGGCGAGCGACGCCGGGAACCTCACCGGCTTCACCGGCGCACACGGTACGTACGAGATCGCGGCGGGCGCCCTCAAGGCCCGGGCCGAGTTCTTCGAGGACGACACCCTGCGGCTCCAGGCATCACCCGACGGCGTCCTCGCCGACCCGCCCGGCAGCCGCATGATCCAGCGACAGCCCCGGCCGCGCCGGGCCACCAGCTCCTTCGACGCGGGGGCCTACTACGGCATCCGCGCCCAGGACACCGTGCTGCGCGTCTACAAGAAGCCCCTGCGGTTCGCCCTCTACAAGGCCGACAACCGCACCGCGATCTGGCAGGAGGCCGACCCGCTGCGCTGGACCACCGGCGGGCTGCGCCAGAGCCTGGCGCGCGGCGCGGACGAGCAGTTCTTCGGCGGCGGAGAGCAGAACGGCAGCTTCTCCCACCGCGACCAGGTGATGAACGTCGGCAACAACACCAACTGGAACGAGGGCGGCTACAACAACTCCCAGCCCTTCTACATCTCCTCGGCCGGCTACGGCGTCTTCCGCAACACCTTCGCCCCGGGCGTCTACGACTTCGGTCCCCGCGTCCGCACCGGCCAGCAGGAACGGCGCCTGGACGCCTACTACTTCACGGGTGACGTGAAGTCCGTGATCGGCAAGTACACCTCCCTGGTGGGCAAGCCGTTCATGCCTCCGGTGTACGGGCTCGAACCCGGCGACTCCGACTGTTATCTGCACAACGCCAACCGGGGCGAGCGGCACACCCTGGACGCGCTCAAGGTGGCCGACGGCTATGTGGCGAACCGGATGCCGCTGGGCTGGATGCTCGTCAACGACGGCTACGGCTGCGGCTACGAGAACCTCGCCGAGACCGGGCAGGGCCTCAACGCCAGGAACGCCCAGCTGGGTCTGTGGACACAGGACGGCCTCGACAAGCTCGCCGAGCAGGTCAAGGCGGGCCAGCGGGTCGCCAAACTCGACGTCGCCTGGGTCGGCAACGGCTACGGCTTCGCCCTGAACGCCTGCGACCAGGCGAAGGCCGGCATCGAGGACAACAGCGACGCCCGCGGCTTCGTCTGGCTGCCGGTCTCCTGGGCGGGCGCCCAGCGCTGCGGCGTGCTGTGGAGCGGCGACCAGAAGCTGAGCTGGGACTACATCCGCTGGCAGATCCCCACCTACGCGGGCGCCACCCTCTCGGGAATCGCCTACAACACCGGTGACGTGGGCAGCATCTACGCCCACGACCCGAAGATGTACGCCCGCGACCTCCAGTGGAAGGCGTTCCTGCCCGCGATCATGACCATGGACGGCTGGTCCAGCGACCTCACCACGCATCAGCCGCACGACCAGCAGCCCTGGCTCGACGGCGAGCCGTACACCTCCATCAACCGCAAGTACCTCCAGCTCAAGGAGCGCCTCATCCCGTACATGTACGGGCTCTCCCGGGAGGCGACGAAGACCGGTGTCGGCGCGGTCCGGCCGCTCTCGCTGGAGTACCCGGACGACCCGGCCACGCTCGGCCCGAACGCCAAGTACGAGTTCCTGGCGGGCCCGGACTTCCTCGTCGCCCCGGTCTACAGCGACACGGAGGTACGCGACGGGATCTATCTGCCGAAGGGAACCTGGACGGACTACTGGACGGGGAAGACCTATCAGGGCCCGACCACGGTCAACGGCTACAAGGCGCCCCTCGACACCCTCCCGCTGTTCGTGAAGGGCGGCTCCATCGTGCCGATGTGGCCCAAGGGCACGCTGTCCTGGCAGACCCGGGACAAGGGCGAGCTGGACTACGACATCTACCCGCGGGCGGGGAAGTCCTCGTACACGCTGTACGAGGACGACGGCGTGACCCGGCGGTTCGCCCAGGGCGCCGCCGCCACCCAGCAGGTCCAGGTGCACTCGGCGGGCCGCGCCTCGGTCATCGAGGTCGGCCCCAGCGTGGGCACGTACACGGGCAAGCCCTCGGCGCGCGCGTACCGCTTCACGGTGCACACGAAGTCCGCGCCCGGCGCCGTCGCCCTGGGCGGTGAGCGGCTGCGCCGCCACGGCTCCGCGCAGGAGCTGTCGGCGGCCGGATCGGGATGGTTCTACGACGCCCGGACCGGCGTGACGGAGGTGAAGACAGCCTCGGTCCCGACCGCGCACGGCTTCACAATCACCCTCGTCTGACCCCACGGACAGCGGGGCCGCACCGGACTTCCCGGTGCGGCCCCGCTGTCCGTCCGCGCTCTCAGACCGGTACGCGCGCCGGTTCCGGGGCGCGCGGCGCCGGGACCTGCGGGGGCTCGGCGCCGGTCAGCATCAGCACGCCGCGGGCGGCGACCGCCGCCGCCACCGCGGCCGTGAGCCAGCCGAGCGGGCCGCCGTGGAACCGCTCGCCCAGCAGCGCCACCCCGATCACGGCGGCAGCCGCCGGGTTGGCGAGGTTCACCACGGCGAGCGGTGCCGCGAGGCCGCCCCGGAACGCGGACTGCGAGAGCAGCAGCCCGCCCACCGCGAACGCCGCCACGAGCACGGCCAGCAGAGCCGTCTGCCACCAGGCGAGCGGGCCGCCCGGCAGTTCGCGGGCGAGCGAGGCGGTGACGGTCTGGGTGAGCGCGGAGCCCACACCGGAGGCGACACCCGACGCGGTGGCGTGGCCGAGGCCGACGCGGCCGTGGCCCTCCCCGGCCCGGGAGGCCGCCGCGATCAGGAGCGCGGTGGCCGCCGCGACGGCGAGCGCCTCCCGCAGACTCAGCGCGTCCCCGGGCGCCGCCGGCCCGGTCACCGCGATCAGTCCGGCCAGCCCCGCCAGCGTCCAGGCGGCGCCGCGCCACTCGCGCCGGGTGACCCGGCGCCGCTGGTAGTACGCGCCGATGGGCAGCGCGGCGACGAGTGTGAGCGCGCCCAGCGGCTGGACGAGGGTGAGCGGGCCGTAGTGGAGCGCGCCGACGTGCATGAGCGCGCCCGCCGCGTTGAGACCGACGGCCGACCACCACTGGGGGCGGCCGAGCAGCGCGGCAAGTCCGCCGCCCCCGTCGGTGGAGGCCAGCCGGGACTGGGCGACGGSGGCGAGGGCGTACCCGGCGGCCGAGGCGAGGGAGAGCAGGACGGCGAGGACCGCGGACCCGTTCATCGCAGCGCCTCCGCGAGCACGGGCTCGGGGGCGGGCTCGGGGGTGCCCGTGCGCCCGGAGGT
>NZ_JBJHPC010000392.1:0-6940 GCF_045257485.1 Streptomyces sp. YS-3
CCCCCACTCCGGGATCCCTGCCACCCCTCACGATCAACTCGGTCTATGTGTCCGGGGTTTCGTCGGGGGGATTCCTCGCCAACCAGCTGCACGTCGCGCACTCCGAGATCTTCAAGGGCGTCGGGATATTCTCCGCGGGACCGTACGACTGCTCCCAGGGCAATGTCTCCACCGCGCTCTACGCCTGCATGGACACGTTGCTCGCGCGCAAGAGCCCCGCCCAACTGGAGCAGGAGACCCGTGACCGGGCGGCTTCCGGCGCGGTCGACCCGGTCGCGCATCTGTCCGGCGCCCCCGTCTGGCTCTCCCACGGCAGCTCCGACCAGACCGTGGACCGCGCGGTGAACGACGATCTCGCGGCCTACTACCGCGACCTGGGCGCCGACGTCGTCTACGACACCGCGTCGCCGGCCGGGCACGCCTGGGTCAGCCCGCTCGGCGAGGTGTCCTGCACCTCCACGGCCGCGCCCTATATGAACAACTGCGGCGGCGACCCCGAGAAGGACATGCTCGCCCACCTCTTCGGCTCCGTAAAGCCCGCCACCACGGCCCCGCTGACCGGCCGACTCGTCCAGTTCGACCAGAACACCTATGCCCCTGGTGGCAGCGCCTCCGCGATCAGCATGGGCAACGAGGGATTCGCGTACATCCCGCAGTCCTGCGCGACGGGTGCGTCCTGCCGGCTGATGGTGGCCCTCCACGGCTGCTACCAGTACTACGGGCTGATCGGCGACAAGTTCATGGCCGAGGCCAACCTGAACGAGTACGCCGACACGAACAGCACGGTCGTGCTGTACCCCCAGGCCACCACCGCGAGCGACAACCCGCGCGGCTGCTGGAACTGGTGGGCGTACGGCGGCGACACCCACTACGCCGACAAGGGCGGCCGGCAGATCACCGCGATCACGAACATGGTGAAGGCGATCGCCCAGGCCCCCACGACGCCGGCTCTTCCGGCCCCGACCGGTCTGACCAGCACCGGGACCACCGCGAGCGCGATCTCGTTGACGTGGAACCCGGTCGCGGGCGCCGCCTCGTACAACGTCTACCGCGACGGCGGCAGGGCCAACTCCGTCCCGCTCGACGGCACCGCCTACACCGATGGCGGCCTGGCTTCCGGCACGACCCACACCTACACCGTCGCCGCCGTCGACGGTTCCGGCGCCGTGGGGGCGCGTTCGGCCCCGGTGACGGCCACGACCACACCGGCCACCACGCCCCTGCCGAACTGCTGGACCACCGACAACGTCGCGCACAACCTGGCCGGGCGGTCGTACTTCATCGGTGACAAGAGCTATGCGATCGGCACCGGTCAGTACATGGGCCCGCACACCGCCACGGCTCTCAGCAGCCTGCACCTGCGCTCACCGGGCTCATGGGAGGTCGTACCGCACTGCTGAGACGGACCGTGCACCCGTCAGCCGGGCCGGGCGTCGCGACCGCGGCGGCCGGCCTTCGGCCGTCCCGGCACTTGCGCCGAGATCGCGATGGCGGTCCAATGCTGAAGATGACTGCCGTCGGTGGGCACGGCTCCCCAGATGCCGGGGCCGAAGAAGGCGCGAACCCGCTGGAGGAGCTGTCGCTCGACCAGCTCCGTCGGCGCGGGAGCATGAAGTGGCGCACCTACCCGGCCGATGTGCTGCCCCTGTGGGTGGCGGAGATGGACGTTCCGCTCGCGCCGCCGGTCGCCGAGGCGCTGCGCGAGGCCATCGACACCGGTGACACCGGATATCCCGCCGGAACCGAGTTCGCCGAGGCGCTGGCGGGCTTCGCCTCGCGCCGCTGGAAATGGGACGGCGTGGCCGTCGACCGCACCGCCATGATCCCCGACGTCATGATGGGCGCGGTGCAGGTGCTGCGGCTGGTCACCGACCCCGGTGACCCGGTCGTCGTCAACTCCCCGGTGTACGCGCCCTTCTACGCCTTCATCACCCACGACGACCGCCGGATCGTGGAGGCCCCGCTCGCGCGGGATCTGCGGATCAGCCCGGACACGCTGGAGGAGGCGTTCCGGAGTGCCCGGAGGCAGAGCGGCCGGGGCGGGATCGGCTACCTCCTCAGCAATCCGCACAACCCCACCGGAACGGTCCACACCGCCGAGGAGCTCACGGCCGTGGCGGAGCTGGCGCGGCGGTACGGAGTCCGTGTCGTGGCGGATGAGATTCACGCGCCACTCGTCCTGCCGGGCGCCGAGTTCACGCCCTATCTGAGCCTGCCGGGGGCCGAGGACGCGTTCTCCCTCATGTCGGCCACCAAGGGCTGGAACCTCGCCGGGATCAAGGCGGCGCTCGCCGTCGCGGGCCTCGAGGCGGCCTCCGACCTGCGCCGCATCCCCGAGGAGGTCCACCACGGCGCGAGCTTCCTGGGCGTCATCGCCCACACGGCGGCCTACCGCCACGGGGAGCCTTGGCTCGACACCCTGCTGACGGGGCTCGACGCGAACCGGGCCCTGCTGGGCCGCCTCCTCGCGGAACACCTGCCCGGGATCGGGTACACCAGGCCGGAGGGAACCTATCTGGCCTGGCTGGACTGCCGTCCCCTGGGCCTCGCCCCGGAGGCCGGCCCCACGGACCCCGAAGACCCGGCGGACCCCGCAGACTCCACGGACCTCGCGGTCGTCACCGACCTGGCCGGACCGGCCCGGCTGTTCCTGGACCACGCCCGGGTGGCGCTCTCCTCCGGCCACATCTTCGGCACGGGAGGAGCAGGGCACGTACGCCTGAACTTCGCGACCTCGCGGTCCGTGCTGACCGAGGCGGTCACCCGCATGGGACGCGCGGCGGCAAGCCATACGCGCTAGCCCTTCCCGCCGGTCACGTCTCTGAGGACGTACACACGGTCTGCCCACGTATGACAGCCCGCCGGCGCGGGGCCGCGTATCGTGCCCGGATGACTGTGTTACCGGAAGAGTTCGTACGGACCACCGTCGCGCGCGAAGGAGAGCCGGGAGCCGCCTGGATCGCCGGGCTGCCGGGGCTCGTGGAAGAGCTGCTGGACCGCTGGGAGTGCGTACCGGACGGTCCGGTCATGCACGGCGGCGTCGGCGTGATCGTTCCCGTACGGCCCGTACGACGGGGAGATGAGCGGCCTGCCGTGGTGAAGGTGTCGTTTCCGCATCCCGGCAACGTGCACGAGCCGGACGCGTTCGTGGCGTGGGGCGGGCGCGGTGCCGTACTGCTGCACGAGCGCGACGACGAGCGGTTCGCGATGCTCCTGGAGCGGGTCCGGCCGTTGACGCTGGGAGAGCTCCAGGACGGCGACGAGGTGGTGAGGGTGGCCGGGCGCCTCAACCGCCGACTGGCCGTGCCCGCGCCGCCCGGCCTGCCCCGGCTGCGGGAGCGGGCGGACGCCTGGGAGGAACAGCTCCGCAAGGATGCCGAGGACATGCCTCACGCACTGCCACGTGATGTCCTGGACGCGGCCGTGGCGACCGTACGCGAACTGGGCCCGGTCCAGCCGGACGTCCTCGTCCACGGCGACCTCCACGCCCGCAACATCCTGCGCGCCGACCGCGAGCCGTGGCTGGCGGTCGATCCCAAGGGGTACGCGGGCGATCCCGCCTACGACGGCGGCACGCTGCTCAAGTCACGCGCGCTGACGCTTCTCGAAGCGGACGATCTGGGCAAGGCGGTCGATCGCATCCTGGACGTGTTCACCGAGGCCGCGGAGCTCGACCGCGAACGTGTCCGGCGGTGGGCGCAGTTCCATGCCGTGCAGGCCGCGTTCTGGGGCCGCCGCCACGGCTTCCGGGTCGCCCGCGGCGGACCGCTGCTGGACTGGATCACCGAGTTCGCCGACCATCTGGCGGGGTTGCTCACGAAACGCTCGTGAGGTCGAGGAAGGACGTGGGGTCGTCCGGGTCGACGGGCAGACCGGGCGGGCGCGCGGGGTCGAAGTGCCGACGGGCGAACGCGTCAGTGGCCCGGTGCACCACATCGGGCTGCGGAGGCGCGGGCCAGACGGTCAGAGCGTGTTCTTCCACCACGTCCTCCCCTTGGATGGCCTCCCCCGCGTCCCGGCCGCGGGCCTGGACACGCACCCGGTACCAGCCCGGGCCGGCCGTGGCGAAGTCTCCGGCCTCCTCCACCACGTCCCCGCCCCACTGGAACAGCCACAGGGTGCCGCTGCTGCTGTAGATGCTCACGTCGACGGCGGTCTCCCACTCCTCACCGACGGGTGGCGGCCCGTCCGCACGCCGCTCCGTCGTCAGACGTGTCGGGCATGGGCGGATCATGCACCACGGCACTGACACCGCCGGGGTGGGCAGCCGGGCGCCGACCCGGGGTACACCGCCCGGTGTCGCCCGGTGCTCAGGTCGCAGCAGGGCCACGGGAGGCGTGGGTGACCGCACTTACGGCGTCAGACGCCGCCCTCGATCAGCGTCCAGCCCGACGACACCCGTGCGAGCGAGCCGACGTTGGCGTAATGGCCGTGGAACAGCGTCGATGTCCACGCCGTGCCGTCGTCCTTGTAGAAGAACAGGCTGTCGGAGGTACGGCCCTCCTTCTCCCAGATGCCGGAGGTGCCGATCCTGTTGAAGTGGATGCCCGAGCCGTTGGTCGCCCTGGACACCCGGAACTGGAGTGCGTCGTCGGTCCTCGCCAGGGACAGCACGGAGTCCTTGGTCGCGGTCAGCTCCCCGAGGAAGTCGGCTCGCGGGATGCCGCCCTTGTCGTGGTAGACGCCGCCCGTGAGGGTGCCGTAGCCCACGTTGCTCCAGGGGGAGTCGCCCGAACCGTGCCTGGCCGCGGAGATCAGTGTGTCGCAGGAGGCGGCCATGGTCCCCCAGCCCGTGCTGAAGTTGTCGTACTGACGCATCTCCCGGTACGTGCCGTTCTTGAGGGTGCCCGTGACGCCGCGGCCGGTGTCCCCGTTGTAGAAGAGCACTGAGTCGCCGGACGCCTTGACGAAGGTCCAGTCGGTGGAGAAGTCGTCGTAGGAATGGGTGCGGTGGTACCGGCCGCCCTTGAGGGTGCCGACCTCTCCGGCCCCGGTGTCCTTGTTGTAGAGCACCAGTGTGTCGCGGCTCGCCGCGCCGTGCGTGTATCCGGTCGGGAGGTCGAACTCCGCCTTCTCCTGCCAGTGACCGGCGGAGAGGGTGCCGGTGGCGGCCGAGCCGCTGTCGGCGTTGTAGAAGAGGATCGAACTGCTCGGCCTCGTCTGATCGCAGTACGACGAGGTGGCGCTCGCGGGCGACACCGGGCCGGTCAGCAGCACAGCCGTGGCGGAAGTGACCGCGGCGAGCGCGGCCACCAGGGCTTTCCTCATGGCTTTCCCCATTTCCTCGCACCGGGTACGTGCGGCGTCGGGGCGCCCCGGAACCCCCGCGTCCACCTTCCATCGTGCGCCGCCCGGACCCGCATCGCATCTCGGTACGGGGACGGGCTCCATGACCTGCCCTGGCAGACCTCGCGGCCGGAGCACCGGCCGCCGCGCACCGGGCCGTCCCCCCGGCCGTCCGCGCCCGCCCCTGTCGTTACTCCTCGCCCCGCGAGAGGTGTTGGTTGATACGAGGTCCACCCACCCAACTTCTCTGTGGCATCTGCCAGTACGGCGCCGGGACCAGCCGGGAGCAGACTTTCTGCCACGAGCGCGGCCCGCTGATCCTCTCGTTCCTGAGAGCCGGTGTGGCCGCGTGCGGGACGATCCACGATCCACACAGGTGTTATCCACACGAGGGGGCGGCATATGGGCGTGCAGCAGCAGTACGACCGGATCGGCGAGGCGTTCGAGGGGTTCAAGTCCCTGCCGCTGATGCGTTACGGGAAGGTGCCGAGCTTCCTGGGCCTGGTCGGGGACGTGGGCGGCAAGTCGGTTCTGGACCTGGCGTGCGGCACCGGTTTCTACAGCAGGGAGCTCAAGCGGCGCGGCGCCGCGGACGTCTTCGGTGTCGACATCTCGGGCGAGATGATCGCCGTCGCGCGCAGGACCGAGCAGGGTGAGCCGCTGGGGGTGCGCTACGAGGTCGGTGACGTGGCCGAACTGCCCGCGCTGGACCGGCGCTTTGACCTCGCTCTGGCCGTGCAGTGCCTCAACTACGCGAGGGACAGGGCGGAGATGGAGCGGATGTGCCGCGCCATCCACCGGAACCTGGTGGCGGGAGGAGCGTTCTACATGCTCTGCCAGAGCCCCGACTACCGGTTCAACCATCCGCCTCTGGACAAGTACGGGTTCCGCTGCGAGCCCACCGGCGAGGAGACCGAGACGGGGCCGAGGGTGCGGGTCACCGCTCTCCTCGACCCGGAGCCGGTCACCATCCACGTGGCGGCCCCGCGCCGCGAGGTCTACGAGGAGTCTCTTCGGGCGGCCGGGTTCAGCGCGGTGGAGTGGGTGCCCCTGCGGATCTCCGAAGCCGGCGTCCATGAGTTCGGCGAGGACTTCTGGGCCGACCTGCTCGCGAACCCGCCGCTGGAGATGCTGCGCTGCCGCGTCTGACCAGCGCGTCCGGGCAGCGACCCGGCGGACCGGCGGGTTCCGCCGATCCGCCGGCACCTGCCGCCTCGGTCACCCGAGGCGGCAGGAGGGCCGGGTAAGCCGGTCCGTGCGGGAGCCGTGGGGTTCACCGCTCCCCCGGCGCCCCCGCCCGGTTCACCGTCAGCTCCGCGATGCCCGGGTGCTCCTTCGCCTTCGCGTCGCCCCGCACGGTGACCCGTACGTACCGTGCCAGTCGTACGTCGTCCTTCACGGCCCGCCTCCAGTGCCGGCCGTCGAGGGACAGCTCGATGCTGTACGCGACGGGCTTGGTGGCGTTCCAGGTGGGGGTGACGCTCTTGACGCGGACAGGCCCGGCGAGGTCCGTCGTCAGTCGGCCGTTCGCACTGTCCGGGACCCAGGCCGTAGCCGTGTTGCCGTCCACCGCGGCGCCCGCGTACATGCCGGACTGCTGGGAGGAGGCGGTGGCGGTGGTGCAGCGGGCCGCGTTGGTGGTGGGGGTGAGGTC
>NZ_JBJHPC010000393.1:0-6929 GCF_045257485.1 Streptomyces sp. YS-3
GTCGTACAGTGGCTGAGGCGCATGGATGCACTGGGTGAGGAGCCGGCGTGAACGAGCTGCGATTTGTCCGACTGGGTTTCGGTGAGGGTGGGGTCGCCGTGGCTCACGCGTTCGTCGGCGCGTCCGATCAGCCAGTCCCGGCTGGGCACCACGAGCCCGGCCGGGGTGAAGGCGATCTTCCGGAGCTCGACGTGGCTGCCGGAGTCCTTGCGCCACAGACCGCTGACGATGTCGACGGCCTCCTCCGGGGTCGCCGCGAACTCCAGCCCGGCGTACACCGGCGCACATGCGTCGAGCCCCAGGTCCTGGGCCGAGAGTCTGCGCCCCAGGCGCCGCGTGAACACCTCGGCGATCAGCGCGGGCGTGGTGCCGCGTGGCTGCTGCCCGCGCAGCCACCTGGTCACCGACGTCTTGTCGTACCGCAGATCCAGGCCGTGCTCCAGGCCTAGCTGGTCCACGCGGCGCGCGAGCCCCGCGTTGGAGAATCCTGCCTCCGCGATGAGCGCGGCGAGTTGTCGGTTGGGTGTGCGCTGCGCGGGTCGTTCCGTCATCAGCTGTGCGATCTCCTGCCTTCCGGGCCAAGCGGGCAGCCCTCATGGAACGGGGGGAATTTAGCGGCCAATAACGCCCTGACCGCCGCCTTCGCCCCGCATTCATCCGATCGTGTGAGGAGGTGCCGTTTCTGCCCGCCGCACGCTGCCGTCGAACGCGGTCGTACAGTGGCTGAGGCGCATGGATGCACTGGGTGAGGAGCCGGCGTGAACGAGCTGCGATTTGTCCGACTGGGTTTCGGTGACGACGCGGTCGAGTACCAGGAGGCCTGGGACGAGCAGCGGCGGGTGCACGCGGCCCGGTTCGCCGACGAGATCCCGGACACCTGTCTGCTCGTGGAGCACCCGCCGGTCTACACGGCGGGCCGGCGCACGGATCCCAGCGAGCGCCCCCTGGACGGGACGCCGGTGGTGGACGTGGACCGGGGCGGCAAGATCACCTGGCACGGCCCGGGGCAGCTCGTCGGCTACCCGATCCAGAAGCTGCCGCGCCCGGTGGACGTGGTCGCCCACGTGCGCCGCCTGGAGGAGGCCCTGATCCGTACGGCCGCCGACTTCGGTCTGGAGACCACCCGGGTCGAGGGCCGCAGCGGGGTGTGGGTGCTGGGCGACCCCGTCGAGCAGCGCCCCCGGCCGGGCGGTCTCTCCCTCGACTTCGACCCGCGGCTCACCGACGAGGAGTTCGACCCGCGGCTGAACGGCCCGGAGTACGCCCCCTCGAACGCGGGCCAGCGCCGTGAGGACCGTAAGCTCGCCGCGATCGGCATCCGCGTCGCCAAGGGTGTGACCATGCACGGCTTCGCGCTGAACGTGAACCCGGACAACACCTGGTTCGACCGGATCGTGCCGTGCGGCATCCGCGACGCGGGCGTGACCTCGCTCTCGTACGAACTGGGCCGCGAGATCACGATCGCCGACGTCCTGCCGGTCGCCGAGAAGCACCTCAAGGAGATCCTGGAGCACGCGGAACTGGCGCCGCGGGAGATCGAGCGGGCTACCGCCTAGTACGCCGGGGCGCACCCGGGAAACGGGAATGCGCCCCTCTGGCCATGGGTTGGCCAGACGTAATGCCACGCAAATAACGGGCGTACCCTGGTGTCCGCCGAAGAATCGAAGTCATAGGGAGCACGTCGTGTCCGCAGTCGCACCCGACGGACGCAAGATGCTGCGCCTGGAGGTCCGGAACAGCCAGACCCCCATCGAGCGCAAGCCCGAGTGGATCAAGACCCGGGCGAAGATGGGCCCCGAGTACACCAAGATGCAGAGCCTGGTGAAGAGCGAGGGGCTGCACACGGTCTGCCAGGAGGCGGGCTGTCCCAACATCTTCGAGTGCTGGGAGGACCGCGAGGCGACCTTCCTCATCGGCGGCGACCAGTGCACCCGGCGCTGCGACTTCTGCCAGATCGACACGGGCAAGCCCGAGGCGCTCGACCGCGACGAGCCCCGCCGGGTGGGCGAGTCCGTGGTCACCATGGACCTGAACTACGCCACCATCACCGGCGTCGCCCGCGACGACCTGGCGGACGGCGGCGCCTGGCTGTACGCGGAGACCGTGCGCCAGATCCACGCGCAGACGGCGGACCGCGCCGACGGCCGCACCAAGGTCGAGCTGCTGGCCCCGGACTTCAACGCGGTGCCCGAGCAGCTGGCCGAGGTCTTCTCGTCCCGCCCCGAGGTCTTCGCGCACAACGTCGAGACCGTGCCGCGCATCTTCAAGCGCATCCGCCCCGGCTTCCGCTACGAGCGCTCGCTCGACGTCATCACCCAGGCGCGCGACTACGGCCTGGTGACCAAGTCGAACCTGATCCTCGGCATGGGCGAGACCCGCGAGGAGGTCAGCGAGGCGCTCCAGCACCTGCACGACGCCGGCTGCGAGCTGATCACCATCACGCAGTACCTGCGGCCGTCGGTGCGCCACCACCCCGTGGAGCGCTGGGTGAAGCCGCAGGAGTTCGTGGAGCTGAAGGAGGAGGCCGACGAGATCGGCTTCTCCGGTGTGATGTCGGGCCCGCTGGTCCGCTCCTCGTACCGCGCCGGGCGGCTCTTCCAGCAGGCGATGGAGCGGCGGGGCGCGAAGGCCTCGGCTGGGGCCGCCGCCGTCGGCACCGTCTCCGGGACCTCCGCCGAGGCCGCCCCCGCAGGCGTGTGAATTCGCGCACAAAGTATTACCGGCCGGTAATGGCCGATTCGACGCGGTTCCCGCGCCCTCCGCAGGTAGGAGGGGCGCGGGGGCCGCGTCGCTGTTTCTCCGGCGCGCGTCAAGGTTTCATTCCCGTTTGACCGTCCGGACACGCCCTGGTAACACCAGTCAGTGACGCTGTCTTCACGCACCGCGCACGCTCCCCGTGTGTGCGCCCGCGTGCACGCCCCGCTGCTTGTCCTGTCCTAGGGAGGACCCCATGATGCAGTCCGCGACGACCGTACGCGCCACCGCGCTCCCGTCCGTCACCGACGCGCTGCGTGCCATGGAGTCCGTCCTGCTGGCCGCCGGCCAGCGCACGGCCCGCCGCAACGCCTGGACGGCGGTCCTGGAGGACCGCCGCCGCGCCAAGGACCGGACCGAGGCCCAGGACGTACTGGAGGCCGTGGCTAGCCGTCGGTCCTAGGCCACGTAAACTTCGGTTCATGGCGAGGAAGGAAATCGCAGACACTACTGCGAACACCGGGCGACTGAAGCAGATCGCCCTCACGTACAAGATGACCCGCAAGGCCGACTCGAAGGTCGGTCTCGTCGTCGCGGCAGTGGGAATCGTCACCTTCGGCGTCCTCCTCGCGCTCGGGTTCTTGATCGGTCACCCCATCTACCTGGGCATTCTCGGCTTCCTGCTGGCCTTCCTCGCCATGGCGATCGTCTTCGGACGCCGTGCCGAGCGCGCTGCCTTCGGGCAGATGGAAGGACAGCCGGGGGCCGCGGCGGCGGTGCTGCAGAACATCGGCCGCGGCTGGACGACGACCCCGGCGGTGGCGATGAACCGCAGCCAGGACGTCGTGCACCGGGCGGTCGGCAGGGCCGGCATCGTGCTGGTGGCCGAGGGCAACCCGAACCGGGTGAAGTCGCTGCTGGCGGCCGAGAAGAAGAAGATGGCGCGGATCGTGGTGGACGTCCCCGTCCACGACGTGATGGTCGGCGACGGAGAGGGCCAGGTGCCCTTGAAGAAGCTCCGCACCACCCTGCTCAAGCTCCCGCGCGTCCTGGCGGGGCCGCAGGTCACCGCGGCCAACGACCGGCTGCGGGCGATGGGCGACCTCATGAGCAACATGCCGCTTCCCAAGGGGCCGATGCCCAAGGGGATGCGGATGCCGCGCGGCGGGAAGGCGCGCTGACCCTCCGCCCAGGCGGACGGGAAGGGGCCCGGCGGAACCGAGAGGTTCCGCCGGGCCCCTTCCTTTTGCAGTCCTAGATCCGGACCTGGACCGCTCGCGAGAGGCGGTCGTGGAGGCCGCGGCCGTCCCGGTCCCAGACCAGGGCGGGGATCGCCAGGCACAGCAGCACACTGCGCAGCAGGGCGCGGGGGAAGCTCAGCCGCCCGCCGCCCTCCGCGATCAGCCGCAGGCCCAGGAGGCGCTTGCCGGGCGTGGAGCCGACCGTGCCGACGGTCAGGATGCTCATCACCAGGAAGACGACGAGCGCCCAGTTGTTGGTGAGGTGGAGCTGACGGTGAGCGAGCAGCCCGTATGCGATCAGGGCGCTCACCGCCCAGTCGATGAAGATGGCGCCGAAGCGCCGGCCCAGGGGGGCGATGGCGCCCGGCCCCTCCTCCGGCAGACCGAGCTGCTCGCCCCGGTAACCGAAGTCGATGCCCATCTCCTCGGCCGCCGCCTTGGGCCCGGAGAGCCACGATCCGATTGCTTGCCTGTTGTCCACGCTTCCACGGTACCGGCCGGTGTACGCGACCCGGCCCCCGGGATGGCCCAGAGGCCCGGGTATATCCGATTTGTACGGGTCTTGGTGTGACCTCGGCCCGAGCCCCGGTTAACTTGGGCGAAACAAACGGGTCACGCTTGAGAAATCCCGCCTGCCTATGGTCGGGTCCAGCGTGTGCCACCGCACTGGCCGCACCACGAGCTACAACCCCGTCTCCCCCGGACGGGAGTAGGAGGAGTTGGATGTTCCAGAACGCCGACGACGCCAAGAAGTACATCGCCGACAACGACGTCAAGATGGTCGACGTCCGGTTCTGCGACCTTCCCGGCGTGATGCAGCACTTCACGATCCCGGCGACGGCGTTCGACCCGGCCGAGGAGCTGGCGTTCGACGGCTCGTCGATCCGCGGCTTCCAGGCGATCCACGAGTCCGACATGGCGCTGCGCGCCGACCTGTCGACCGCGCGCCTGGACCCGTTCCGCCGCGACAAGACGCTGAACATCAACTTCTTCATCCACGACCCGATCACGGGCGAGCAGTACAGCCGCGACCCGCGCAACATCGCCAAGAAGGCCGAGGCCTACCTCGCGTCGACCGGCATCGCGGACACGGCGTACTTCGGCCCCGAGGCCGAGTTCTACGTCTTCGACAACGTCCGTTTCCAGACGTCGGCGAACGAGAGCTTCTACCACATCGATTCCGAGGCCGGCGCCTGGAACACCGGGTCCACGGAGAACAACCGCGGCTACAAGGTCCGCTACAAGGGCGGCTACTTCCCGGCCCCGCCGGTGGACCACTTCGCCGACCTGCGGGCCGAGATCTCCCTGGAGCTGGAGAAGTCCGGCCTCCAGGTCGAGCGCCAGCACCACGAGGTGGGCACGGCCGGCCAGGCGGAGATCAACTACAAGTTCAACACGCTGCTGGCCGCGGCCGACGACCTGATGCTCTTCAAGTACATCGTGAAGAACGTCGCCTGGCGCAACGGCAAGACCGCGACCTTCATGCCGAAGCCGATCTTCGGCGACAACGGCTCGGGCATGCACGTCCACCAGTCCCTGTGGACCGGCGGCGAGCCGCTCTTCTACGACGAGCAGGGCTACGCGGGCCTGTCGGACACCGCCCGCTACTACATCGGCGGCATCCTCAAGCACGCCCCGTCGCTGCTGGCCTTCACCAACCCGACGGTGAACTCCTACCACCGCCTGGTCCCCGGCTTCGAGGCCCCGGTCAACCTGGTGTACTCGCAGCGCAACCGCTCCGCCGCGATGCGCATCCCGATCACGGGCTCGAACCCGAAGGCCAAGCGCGTCGAGTTCCGCGCCCCGGACCCGTCCTCGAACCCGTACCTCGCCTTCTCGGCGCTGCTCCTCGCGGGCCTGGACGGCATCAAGAACAAGATCGAGCCGGCCGAGCCGATCGACAAGGACCTGTACGAGCTCGCCCCCGAGGAGCACGCGGGCGTCCCCCAGGTCCCGACCTCGCTCCCGGCGGTGCTGGAGGCCCTGGAGGCCGACAACGAGTACCTCCAGGCGGGCGGCGTCTTCACGTCCGACCTGATCGAGACGTGGATCGACTACAAGCGCACGGCAGAGATCGCCCCGATCCAGCTGCGCCCGCACCCGCACGAGTTCGAGCTGTACTTCGACATCTAGAAACAACGTCGTCGGACGGCCGGGGCCGGGCCCCGGCCGTCCGGCACGCACATGAGGGCCGCCGTTCCCCGTGGATGGCGGCCCTCACGCGTACCCGAAACATGGCGAACACCTCCGGGCGGGCCATGGGTCCGGGCCCGACATCGGACGCGTGAAGCCCTCTGCTAGCCGAGAGCCTTCGTTGCCTCGTCCAACAGCAGATAGAGCAGGCCGACCAAGCTGCCGCTGCTGACGATCTCCCGGCGGTCGATCATTCCCCGGATCTCCGAGATCGGGATCCATTCGATCCGGTCCGACTCGTTCACTTCTGTCGGCGGGCCCGCGTACGTGGCACCGTCCGCCCGGAAGACGTGATGCTCGGAGTCGGTGATGCCGTTCGCGGGCTGGGCGTAGACGAGGGGCTTCATGGCCTCGACCCGCCAGCCGGTCTCCTCCTCCACCTCACGAGCCGCGGCCTGCTCCGGTGTCTCATCCGCCTCGATGAGGCCCATGGGAAGTTCCCAGCCCCAGGTGTCTGTGATGAACCGGTGGCGCCACATCATCAGGACCCGTTTGCGGTCGTCGACCACGGCCGCCACCGCCAGGTGCCGCATACGGACGACGTGGTGCTCCCAGCGACGGCCGTCGGGCTGTTGGACGTCCACGAGCCACAGGTTGACCCAGGGGTTGTCATAGATCTGCCGTTCGCCATGGACGGTCCACCGCATGAACCCGACTCCCCTTCGCCGATCCGGATTCCAGGATGTCACTCGGGGAACAGCTCTGACGCGCCTGATCCGGGACACAGCGGTTGCCCCAGGGACCGACGCTGCACGCCGCCGAACGCGAACTCGACCTCCCCGCCCTCCCCTTGGCAAGATC
>NZ_JBJHPC010000394.1:0-6921 GCF_045257485.1 Streptomyces sp. YS-3
GGACATGGGGCGGGCCCCCGCGGTCCTCGTCCGTCCGGACGGGCACGCGGTGTGGATCGCCGCGCCGTCGACGCCGGCAGCGGAGGCCGCACAGGAGTTGCGCCGGTCCCTCACGCGCTGGTTCGGGCGTCCGAGGGCAACCATGTGACCTCGCTGGGTCGCTGGAGGCGGGTGAAGTGGCGGTGAACCGACCGGGGCACCGTCCGTCCGTCACCGCAGCCAACTTCGCGCGCCCCGTGTCCCGGTCCTGACCAACGCACTTACCGGTCAGGACCGCCAGGCGGGAAGTTTCGGCAGCACACCGGCCGGATCGACCGAAAGTCCGCGCCCATCCGTGCGGCCCGTGAGCCAGCCCAGGAGCTCCGCCGCCGGCCCGGACACCCGTGGACCCTCACCGTCACCGACCGGCCGCACCACCCGGTCCTCGTCGGCGCTCACGACCATGCCGGGAAAATCGTCACGATTCCTTAGCCCGGCCACTGTCGTCGCCAGTTCCCGGGCGACGAAGAACGGGGGCCAGTCCGCGGGCCGGTAACCATGCGCCAGGTCGACATGGTGCACCTCCACCTCACGCAGCATGCTGCCGACCGCACCGCGCACGGGGCGCCTTCCCTCGCCCAGCCAACGCACCGGCACGTCCCACGCGTCGGCCGGGTGCTCACCGGCGGCCGTCAGCAATCCACCGAGCGCACCGCGCAAGTCCTCGGCCAGGGCAGCGGCGGGCCGTTCGGAGCCCTCCTGGATCTCCCGCTCCCGCTGCGCCTCGTCGCGGTACTGGGGCACGTCCTCGCCCGTGCGAGCGGCGGTCAGCAGACGGGTGCGTGAGTCCGCGCTGCGGGCGATGTGGGTGAGCACGTGCGCGCGGGTCCATCCGGGCAGCAGCGAGGGAGCCCGTACGTCGTCGTCCGTCAAGGTCGCCACCGAGGCGTGCAACCGCTCTACGGATGTACGCAGCAGGGGCAGCAGAGCGGCGGGTGCTTCAGTTCCGTCGTACGTCATGGGGCGGTGTCTCCGTTCGATGTCCGTATGTCATCTCAACGGTTCCCGCAAATACGGCGCGCACCCGTGACCGGCTGTCCGGACCGGTCCGAGGACCGGGCGGTCACAAAGCAGCGGTGCCGCCGGGGGACTGCCACCCGGCGGCACCGCGTCACAGGGAGACCGGCTCAGAGGAGGTCGTAGATGCCGAAACCCCAGCCGATCTTGACACGGTCGTTGAAGGGGTCGCCGCTGGCCCCGTTGCCGGAGTAGCGGTAGAGGTCGCCGTTGACGGCCCGGGCGACCAGGTCCGTACGGCCGTCATGGTCGAGGTCGCCGATCGAGAGGATACGGTCGTAGGCGTTCCAGCCCCCGCCGATCCTGGTGCGCTGGCCGAACGGGTCGGTGCGGTCACCGTTTCCCTTGTACAGCCAGAGCACCCCGTCCTTGTCGCGGGCGACGATGTCGGTGATGCCGTCGCCGTTCAGGTCGCCCTGGCCGGCGATCTCGGTGTACTGGCCCCAGCCGCCGCCGATCCTCGTGCGGGCGGTGACCCGGCCGTCGGGGTAGCCGAGGTAGAGCCAGAGCACCCCGTCCTTGTCCCGGGCGATGATGTCGGCCTCACCGGCGCCGGCGAGGTTGCCGGGGGAGAGGACCTTGTCGTAGATCTGCCAGCCGTCACCGATGGTCTTGGTTTCCACGTCCCATTCCGAGGCGTGGTACGTGTACGTCAGCCGGCCGGACTTCTCGACGTGCCAGGTGCTTTCGCCGTAACCGTCCTTGTCGTTGTCGACCTGGGCCTCGAACGCGGCGAAACTGAAGTCGACACCGATGTCGTCGCGGGCCTTGAAGCCGCCCTCGCCGTCCGGGAAGTACAGGTAGAGGTTGCCGGTCTTCTTGTCGACGGCCGTCATGGAGAAGGTGGGCGTTTCCACCCGCGCCTGCGCGGCGCCGCGCGGCGCGGAAAGCCCTGAAGGGCTGTGGGCACGGTGCTGGGCTTCCGCCCTGGCCTGCTGCCGCGCAGCGCCGTCGGACGGGTTTCCGGCCGCGAGGGCGGTACCCGCGGTGGTGGTCATCGCCGCCGCGATGGCGGTGGCGGCGAGGGCGCGCTGGAACGCGCGCCGCTGGACGAACTTCATGAACTGGCCCCCCAGTTGATTGTGAGATGGCGCGATTGGCCTGTACCACGCCGTCGATACCCGCACCCTACACAGGCGCACCGTGGAAGATCGGGTCGGGCATACCCACCACCCCCTGGTGTGTCCACCACACCAGGGGGTGGTGGGTATGCCCGACCCGGTTGTCGGCAACCGCCTTGTCAGTCCCCGCGCCTAAGCTGTCCGCAGGGATTCGATCAGGGAGCAGGGCAGTGCGAATAGAGCGTCACCAGGTCGGCGCGCCCGCGGTGTCGGCAGCGCGCGAGGGCTTCACGAACCGCATCGGGGGCCTGGTGCGGTCCATGTCGCGGGCCGGCCGGATGAGCACCTACGAGTGGCAGTCGATCGCCGAGGAGTTCCTCGACTACCTGGGCGCCCTCTCCGTCGAGACACCCGGTCTCGACACCGCGGAGGCCAAGGCCGCCCTCAAGGACGCCACCGAGGCCGCGGTCGGCGCCGTCGCTTACGCGGCGTACCACCCGCACTGCAGTTTCCAGGTCTTCCTGGAGTACGTGAACTTCGGCGTGGGCTACGACGCGGGTGAGGACGGCCCCGAGGAGAGCGTCACACCCGGGGAGTGGATCGACGCGCTCTGTCTCTCGGTGCTGAGGGACAAGGCCAAGTGGCACGGCGAGGCCTTCCACTTCGCGCGGGAGAAGTTCGCCGCGCGGGCCCAGGGAACACCCACCGGCGAGCTCGTCACGGGGCTGACGGCCGTGGTTCTGGACGACACCGGCGACGACGATGAGTATCCGCCGAGCGCGCAGGCCAAGCTCGCCGCCGTCGACGCGGCCCTGGACCGTGTCCGTGCCCGCGCCGAGGAACTGGGCGAGCCCCTCCTCGACCGGCCGGACGGCCTGGCGCTGCGCACGTTGCGCGCCCTGACCGCCGCGGACCGGGAGGCCTTCGATGCCGCGCTGGCAGACCTCCTGGCCAGGCACGCCACCCCGCGCGGCCCCAAGACCTCCCCGCGCACCCTGCTCCCGCTCGTCCCCCTGGCGCTCGCCGCGCTCGCGTACCGGACCCTGGGCTGGTCGCCCGCAGTCCGTACCGACTACCTCCCGCACGCGCTGGTCACGGGCTTCGAGAGTCGCGGCCCGCGAGTGGCGGGGTTCGGCTGTGACCGGCGGCCGGACTCGGTGGCCGCCCTCGCCGCAGGCCCGCTGGTGGTCGAACGACCGGCCTTCGACCGGACGGTGGACCCGCAGACCGAGGCCCTGTACGAGAAGAACGTGCGGGAGGCGCTCACCCCCGTCGATGGGAAACCCCTCTCCGTCTGGCGGCTCAGCGGCGTCATGGGTGACCAGGCGCGCCTTTTCAAGTGGCGCGCGGGGGACCCCGAGGGTGTGACGGACGCCCAGCTCGCGATCCTTCGGCTGGCCTCCCAGATGGGTGCGGCCCTGTTCCGTATCGCCCTGGCGGAGCCGGGCACCGAGGCCGAGGTGACCATCGACGGCCGCACACTGCGCTACCCGGCCCAGCGGGGTGAGGAAGCCGGAGCCGGCAACTGGCGGACGGCCACTGCCTTGGCCCTCATCACCGGGGTACGCGAGGACCTGGCTCCGCTGGTTCTCACCGGCCCCGCGTTCGCCCGCGCGGACGGCTCGGCCTTCGCCGCGTACCACGAAGCCCTCCACGCCTATCTGAAGGGCGCCGATCCCGAACCGGCGGCGGAGCGGGCCCTGCGGCAGGAGGAGAAGGCCGTGGACTGGGGCTTCGCCATGCCGCCGGCCGTACTGCTGTCGCAGCTCGTGGAGGGGGACGAGGAGAGCTTCAACCTGGCCCTGGCGGACGCGCTCGAAGCCCACCGCGACTACTACCAGGTCGCGGACCGCGCGGACGATCCGAATGCCGCGGTCAACCTCGACATCCTCGGCCTGGCCTGCCACGCCCGCCGTCGCGGCTGGAACATCCGCGTCGAGTCGCCCTACCTCCCGCAGGATCTCCTACGGGCGGCTCAGCCGATCTAGGGCGTGTTGCGGCTCAGGCTGGATGCGGCTCCGTCAGTGCGCGAATGAGCGCCTATTGCTGAGGCGCGGCGGGGGTGTTCCGGTCCAGGCGCGTGCGGAGGGTGGCGGCGAAGTCCTCGGCGCGTGCCAACTGGACGCGCAGCTTGTCGACTTGCTCGGTGGCGGCCCGTTCGTACTCGCGCACGCGGCCCACCAGGGTCTCCCGCTCGGCGGCGTCGAGGTGGCTCTCGCCGTCGAGGCGGTCGGTGGCATCCAGGAGGTCGCGCATCTGCTCCAAGGTGAAACCGAGGGGCTTCATGCGGCGGATGACCATGAGCCGGGCGACATCGGTCTCGGTATAGAGACGGAAGCCACCCCGGGAGCGGGCTGAGGGGGTGACGAGGCCCGTCTCCTCGTAGTGCCGGATGGTCCGCAGGGACAGCTCGGTCCGCGCGGCGACTTCACCGATCTGCATGTGCTTGTCGTCCACGCCTGTCGTTCCGGCCCTTCTCGCTGGTGTCGGGCGGCGTCCGGTGCGGCCCCGACCGATCTCTACTCTAACGTTAGGGTAGAGTTGCCGGTGACTAGGGCGGTCCGCGCTGCCCCGCTACTGCCGTTCCGGGGCCGATGCCGCCCCCGGTGAAGATCCGATCTCGCAGGAGAGAGCGTGCGCGAGCCCATGACGCCCATCGCCGCCGCCTGCCCGCCGTGACGCTTCGCCGCTGGATGTGAGTGGGCCCGCGCCCTTCGCGCGGCGCCCTGTTCCGTTCCTTCTCCGACTTCCGGCCTGCCGTCCGCAGGCTGTCCGCGGGGTGCCGGCCCGGCTCTCCCGCGTCCTCCCCGCGCACCCCCGGCCAGCACATAGGGGGGTGCCCGAGCACGACAGGTACCCGTTTCCTTGCCTTCTCCCGCTGTCTCTCCCGCCGCACGGCTGCGCGGTCTGCGTCCGGACTGGCTCTCCGATCCCAAGGTGTGGCGCACCGAGGTCCTCGGGGGCCTGGTCGTCGGGCTCGCGCTGATCCCGGAGGCGATCTCGTTCTCGGTCATCGCCGGCGTCGACCCGGCGATTGGACTGTTCGCCTCGTTCACCATGGCCGTGGTCATCTCGGTCGTCGGCGGCCGGCGTGCCATGATCTCGGCAGCCACCGGCGCGGTCGCGCTCGTGATCGCCCCGCTGAACCGGGAGCACGGCTTCGGCTACCTCGTCGCCGCCGTCATCCTGGCCGGTGTCTTCCAAATCGTGCTGGGGGCGCTGGGGGTGGCGAAGCTGATGCGGTTCGTGCCGCGCTCGGTGATGGTCGGTTTCGTCAACGCCCTCGCGATCCTGATCTTCATGGCCCAGGTCCCCGAGATGACCCATGTGCCGTGGCCCGTGTATCCGCTGGTCGCGGCGGGTCTGGCGCTGATGGTGTTCTTCCCCAGGGTCACCACGGTGATCCCCGCACCGCTCGTCTCCATCGTCATCCTCACGGCCATCACGGTGGCGGCGGGGATCGCGGTCCCGACGGTCGGCGACAAGGGCTCCCTGCCGTCCTCCCTGCCGGTCCCCGGGCTGCCGGACGTGCCGTTCACGATGGACACCCTGACGACCATCGCCCCGTACGCGCTGGCCATGGCGCTGGTCGGCCTGATGGAGTCCCTGATGACGGCCAAGCTCGTCGACGAGATCACGGACACGCACTCCAACAAGACCCGCGAGTCCGTCGGCCAGGGCATCGCGAACATCGTCACCGGGTTCTTCGGCGGCATGGGCGGCTGCGCCATGATCGGCCAGACGATGATCAATGTGAAGGTGTCCGGTGCCCGGACCCGCCTCTCCACGTTCCTCGCGGGCACGTTCCTGATGGTGCTGTGCATCGTCTTCGGGCCGGTCGTCTCCGACATCCCGATGGCCGCCCTCGTCAGCGTGATGGTGATGGTGACCTTCGCGACGTTCGACTGGCACTCGATCGCCCCCAAGACCCTCAGGCGGATGCCGGCCGGGGAGATCGCCGTCATGGTCATCACCGTGATCTGCGTGGTCGCCACCAGCAACCTCGCGATCGGTGTCGTCGTCGGCTCCATCACGGCGATGGTCATCTTCGCCAGGCGCGTCGCCCACCTCGCCAACGTCGCCGCCGTCACCGACCCCGACGGCACCACCGTGGTGTACTCCGTGACCGGCGCCCTGTTCTTCGCCTCCTCCAACGACCTCGTGGGCCAGTTCGACTACGCGGGCGACCCGGACAGGGTCGTCATCGATCTGTCCGCCGCCCATGTGTGGGACGCCTCCTCGGTGGCGGCCCTGGACGCGATCGAGACCAAGTACGTGCAGCGCGGCAAGAGCGTCGAGATCATCGGCCTGAACGACTCCAGCGCCGACCTGCACCGCAAACTGAGTGGCGAACTGACCAGCCACTGAACGACGAACCCGGCACGCGGGGGGCGACGCGGGTCCGCTCGCAGCTCGCCGGTGTGCGGTGTGCTGTTGCGGCGGTGACGGGCCGGAGGCACGCCCCCGGCCCGTCACGGACCCGCCGACCCGCAGAGGCCTCTCAGGCGCGCCGGACTCGCCAGAGCCATGCGGCCGTGCCCGCGAGCACGATGAGCATGGCCAGGTTGGCGAGCAGGGCCGGGGTGCCGTCCGAGGTGGTGAAGTCGGCGGAAGTCCAGATGGTGATGGCGGCTGTCGGCAGGACGGCGGTGAGCAGGACGCCGGTGGTCTTCTGGACAGAGGTCCAGTGGACCGAGGTGCACAGCAGCACCGCGCCGACGACGCGGAACAGGGTGCTGCAGACCTGTGCTGCGGGGACGTCGGGGAGGACCGCGGCGACGAGGAAGGGGAGGGTGAGCATCAG
>NZ_JBJHPC010000395.1:0-6890 GCF_045257485.1 Streptomyces sp. YS-3
GGGTCAGGGGGCGCCCAGGGTCTGGGAGGGCAGCTCGCCGAAGCGCGCGCGGTAGCTGTCCGCGAAACGGCCCAGATGGGTGAAGCCCCAGCGGTAGGCCGCCTCTCCCACGGTCAGCAGGCTGGGGTCGGCCTGGCGCAGCTCCGCGTGGACCCGGCTCATCCGGACGTCGCGCAGATACGCCATCGGGGACATGCCCAGATGGCGGCGGAAGCCCTCCTGCAGCCAGCGCGCGCCGACCTGGCCCAGGCCGGCGAGTTCGGTGGTGGTGTAGGGGCGCTCGGGATGGGCGTGTATCGCGTCCACGACCCGCTTGACCGGGCCGGGCAGCACGGCCCTGACCGGCTTGTCGAGCTCCTCGCGGTAGCGGTGGCCGGTGGCCAGGAGCAGCCCCGTGAGCAGGGCGTCCTGGAGGCGGGCCGCCATGAGCGGCTGGGCGAGCGCCCCGTGCTCGTTGTCCATCTCCCGTACGACCAGGGCCACCATGCGCGACCAGCTCAGACCGGGGCCGCGGGCGATGTCGACCTCGGGTTCCAGCCGCGTCCCGGCGGGGACCGGGCGGTCGAGGAGGACTTCCAGATGGCGCAGCAGGTCCTGGGCCTCCACCTTGACGGCGAACAGCCGGCAGTCCCGGTTCCACCGCTCCAGCGTCGGCTCGCCCTCGGGCTGGAAGACGGCCGCGCGCCGGGCGGTCGCGGTGGCCGAGGTCCGTGCCTGGCGCCAGGTCAGCTCCCCGGAGAGGGGGACGTCGACGTGGTAGGCACCCAAGTCGCCGAAGCGCATGCGCACATCGGCGCCCCAGCGCAGGTCGCCCAGGGTCAGCGGCCCCAGCCGCGTCACGTCGAAGACGGCGTCGAGCCGGTGCGTACGGTCCAGTACGTCGATGGAGGTGGCGTAGTACGTCTCGCCGATCACCTGGCGTGCCTCGTCGAGGTCCCCGGTACGGAAGGAGAGCCGGGACGCGGTCGGGGTGCCCCGCGTGCCCGAGTGCGAAGTCGCCTGCATGGCCCATATCTTCCCCGGCGCCCGGCCCGGCCGTCACCACCGGCCGCGCACGTGATCCGGCGCGGGTGGCGTCCGGCCCCGCTCGTGTGTTCCTCCGGCCGGGCCGTATCGCGGGAATTGCGGCGGTCCCGGAGAAATCCGGTGCCACCCCTCTGTGTTTACCGGAAAAGCCGGAGAACGCGTCGTACTCTGAGGCGGTTATCGGCTATCGGGTCATCATCAGAACTCTCCGGTCCGTCCATTGAGGGTCCGTGGGGCGGCTGAGGGGAGAGACGATGCGGGAGATCACCCGAAGGGGATTGCTGGAAACCGGACTTGGCGCCGTGGCCGCGGTCTCGGTCGCCGGGTGCGGGGCCGACGGGGAGCGGGGCGCCGCCGGGGGACCGCAGCCGCCGGGCAACGGGCCGGGCCATCCGGCCGCCCCCAACGCCCCGGTGAGACCGCACTTCAAGATGGTCGGTGACGGTTCGACCGCGGACACCGGTCCGCAGCCGAACCAGCCCAGACCTCTGCCGCTCGAACCGGGCCAGACCCCGCCGCAGTTCGTGGTCTTCTCCTGGGACGGCGCCGGGGAAGTCGGCAACGGGCTCTTCCCGCGCTTTCTGGAACTCGCCCGCGACCACGGCGCCTCCATGACGTTCTTCCTCTCCGGGCTCTATCTCCTGCCGGAATCCGGCAAGTCGCGCTACCGGCCGCCCAATAATCCGATCGGCGCCTCGGACATCGGTTATCTGAACGACGCACATGTGCGCGAGACGCTTCGCTGTGTACGGGAGGCGTGGTGGGACGGCCATGAGATCGGCACGCATTTCAACGGCCATTTCTGCGGTGGCCCGGGATCGGTGGCCAACTGGTCCCCCGACCAGTGGCGCAGCGAGATCGAACAGGCCGTCTCCTTCGTCACCGAGTGGCGGACCAACACCGGCTGGCGCGACCTGGAACCGCTGCCCTTCGACTACCGCAAGGAGCTGATCGGCGGTCGCACCCCCTGTCTGCTCGGCCAGGACAACCTGCTGCCCACCGCCCGGCAGCTCGGCTGGCGCTACGACGCCTCCTCGCCCGGCGGGCGCCAGGTGTGGCCGGGAAAGCGCCAGGGCATCTGGGACCTGCCGCTCCAGGGCGTGCCCTTCCCGGGGCACTCCTTCGAGGTGCTGTCGATGGACTACAACATCCTCGCCAACCAGTCCGCGAACACCACCCGGGGCACACCCTCGCGCTACCCGGCCTGGCGGCAGCAGGCGACCCGCGCCTATCTCGCCGGCTTCCAGCGCGCGTATGAGACGAACCGCGCGCCCTTCTTCATCGGCAACCACTTCGAGGAGTGGAACGGCGGCATCTACATGGACGCCGTCGAGGAGGCGCTGAAGGGGATGGCCGGGAAGAAGGACGTACGGCTGGTCTCCTTCCGCCAGTTCGTGGACTGGCTCGACGCCCAGGACCCCCGGGTGCTGGAGAGGCTGCGGGCGCTGGACGTCGGCCAGGCCCCGGCGGGCGGCTGGAACGCCTACTTCAAGGCCGCCTGAACGCCCCCGGGACGGCCTTTGGGGCGGCCCGGACGTCCCCGGCGCCCCCGACACTCCGTACGACGTGAACGTCCGGAACGACCTCAAGGCCCCGAACGACCTGAACGCCTCGAACGACCCGAACGAAAGGGCCGCTGTCGTGCACGAGATGAGAGCCGAGCGGGACTCCGGCGAGACCGGGACGGCGGGCCGGGGCGCCCTGCTCTGGCACGTCATGAGCACCGACGAGCCGAGGACGATGTGCGGGCGCACGCTCGCCCGCCCGGAGGCCGCGGTCCCACCGGACCCGGACCTCTCCGACGCCGACCGCTACTGCGCGGACTGCATGGCGGCCTGCTGAGCGCGGGCTCCCGGCGTCCTCGCCGCTCAGAGGCGGCCCACCGGCTCCTCGCGCCGTATCTCCACCGGGATGTGCGGCGCCGTCACCCAGGTGCCGAGGGTCAGCCACACCGCCGCGAAGAGCCAGCCCCCGAGCACATCGGTCAGCCAGTGCACCCCGAGGTAGACACGGGAGAGGCCGACCGCCGCACCCCACAGCAGGATCAGCGCCGCGGCGAGGCGGCCCGAGGACGAGCGGGAGCGCCGGGTCACGCCCCAGGCCAGCAGCCCGGCCGTCAGCGCCGCGGTGGTGGTGTGACCGGAGGGGAAGGAGTAACCCGAGGCGTGTGTGGCCCAGTCGGCCAGGGCGGGGCGGGGGCGGGCGACGGCGGCCATCACGGCGAACCGCACGGCCTGGCCGAGGGCGAGCACCGCGAGGGCGCCCGCCGCCGCGCACAGGCGCTGGCGGGGGTCCCGCCCGGCCAGCAGCCCGGCGCCGACGGCCAGCAGATACGGGAGCGGCCCGGTGCCGGTGGCGGTGAGCGCGCGGGCCAGCGCCTCCGCCACCGGCGGGCGGTGGTGCACCGCCCAGGAGTGCGAGGCCCGGTCGCCGGGCAGCGGTGCCCCGTCCCGTACGGCGACGACCACCGTGAGCAGGACGAACAGCAGCAGGCACACGGCCGCTCCGACGCGCCGGGCCCTTGTCATCGGGCGGCCACCAGCGGGCGCAGCCGGGTGTCGCGGAGCCGGTCCACCCAGGGCGCGGCCCGGCGCGCGAGCAGGGTGAGGACCAGGGCGACGACGGCGCCGACGGCCAGACCGGCCAGCACGTCGTGCGGATAGTGCGCGCCGATCCAGACCCGGGAGGCGGCCATGAGCAGCGCGGCGGGCACCGCGATCGCGCCGAGGAGCCGGTCGCCCAGCAGGAGCGCCACCGCGGCTGCCGCCGCGATCGCCGCGTGGTTGCTGGGGAAGGACCAGTCGCCCAGCGCCGGACAGGCCTCCACGGTCATCACGTGCAGGCTCTGGCAGGGCCGCTGTTCGTGCACGGCCGCTTTGGCCAGGTCGTTGACGGCGAAGGCGGCGACCACGACGAGCGGCGCGGCCAGCGCCGCGGCCAGCCGGGCGCCGCCGGCCGGACGGGCCCGCCACCAGGCGAGGACCATCAGCACCGCGAAGAGCCCCAGGCCGTAGTCCGACCAGAGCCGGACGGCCGTGTCGACCGGGCCCGGCGCGTCGTGCGCGAGCTCGGTGACCCAGGTGTACCAGCCGTTGTCGAAGTGCATCAGTGGGTGTCCTCTGCGGTGCGGGCGCGGCGGGCGCGCAGGATCTCCAGGGCGATCGGGAGCAGCGAGACGGCGACGACCAGCGCCACCAGCGGCAACAGATAGCGGTCGATGTTCGGGATGGACGAACCCAGCGCATACCCGCCGAGGACGAGTCCGCACGTCCACACCGCGCCCCCGGCGACCTGCCAGAGCGCGAAGACGCCGGCGGGGACGCCGAGCACGCCCGCGAGCGGGTTGAGCACGGTCCGGACGATCGGAACGAAGCGGGCCAGGACGATCGCCTTCGCGTGGCCGTACTTGGCGAGCAGCTCCTCGGCGCGGGCCGCGCCCTCATGGAGCTTGCGGGACCTGGTCCGGGCGAGAAGCGCCCGGCCGCCGCGGCGGCCGATCCAGTACCCCACCTGAGCTCCGGTGAGCGCGCCCGCCACGGAGGCGAGCAGGACCTGCGGCAGCGAGAGCGAGACCGGCCCGTCCCCGCCCGGCACGCACAGCAGCCCGGCGGTGAACAGCAGCGAGTCGCCCGGCAGGAAGAAGCCGACGAGCAGGCCGGTCTCGGCGAACAGCACGACGGCGACGCCGATCGCGCCGAAGGCCGAGAGCAGCGAGCCCGCGTCCAGCACGTTCACGGCCTGGGGGGCGGCGGCGAACAGGGGTACGGCCATGGCGGTGGGCCCTCCCATAATGATTTGCGGGCCGAGAGCGGCTCGCGGCCCGACTGACTACAGTGCTGTAGACGGTCTACAGAACTGTAGACGAAAGATCGAGGAGGATCGTTCCCATGGGCGTCGTTGACGGGTCCGGCCCCTTCGCCGGCGGTTCGGGCGGCGACGCGCGGCGGCCCGCCGGGGAGCTGGAGGCGGGTGTGCTCGCCGCGCTGTGGGCCGCCGGGGGCCCCCTCACGCCCGGCGAGGTCCAGGGCGCCCTGGGCGGCAGCCTGGCCCGCACCACCGTGACCACGATCCTCACCCGGCTCTACGAGAAGGGCGCCGTCACCCGCGACCGCTTCGGCCGGGGCTTCGCCTACACCCCCACCGAGGACTCGCCGGGCCTCACCGCCCGCCGGATGCACACCGAACTCGCCAAGGAGGAGGACCGCTCCACGGTCCTCGCCCGCTTCGTCTCGCAACTCAGCGACGAGGACGAACGCCTGCTGCGGACCCTGCTCGACGGGGAGGCGGGCGCGCCCGGCGAGGCGATATCCGGCGACCGGACCGCCCTCGGCCAGGACCGTGCCGGGGGTGACCGGAAATGATCTTCGCGGTGTGGGTTCCGCTGCTCGTCCCGTTCCTCGCCGTCCCGGCGGCGCGCCGGCTCGCCGAGGCACTCCCGCCCAGGCCCGCCGCCTGGCTCCTCGCCGCCGCCACCACCGGCCTCGCCCTCTGCTCGGCGGCTGCCCTCGGACTGCTGACCGCCGCGGGCGCCCTGCGGCTGCCGTTCGTCGCGGCCCTCGGCCATCTGGTGACCCCGTTCGACGCGGTGCCCGGCGCGGTCGCCCTGCCCGCCGCCTGCGCGGCCGGCGCCCTGCTCGCCCTGTGCGGCATCGCCCTGATCCGCACCGTCCGCCGCCAGACCGGCGAGGTGCGGGCCGCCCGCCGCCGTCTCGCGCCCGCCACCGGGGAGCTCGCGGTGGTGCGTGACCCGGGCCCGTACGCCTACGCGCTGCCCGGCCGCCCCGGCCGCATCGTGGTCACCACCGGCATGCTGCGCGCCCTCGACCCGGCCGAGCGCGAGGCGCTCTTCGCCCACGAGCGCGCCCATCTGCGCGCCCGCCACCACCTCTTCCTCGCGGCGGCCGAACTCGCCGCGCATCTGCACCCCGCGCTCCGCTCGCTGCGCGCGCCCCTGGAGTACGCCCTGGAGCGCTGGGCGGACGAGGCCGCAGCCCGGGCCGTGGGCGACCGCCGGCTCGCCGCCCGCGCCATCGGCCGCGCCGCCCTCGCGGGACGTACGGCCGCGCCCGCGCCGCGCGCCGTCCTCGCGGCGGCCACCGGACCGGTGCCGCGCCGGGTCGCCGCCCTCCTGGACCGTCGCCCGCCCACCGCGCCGCTCCGCTCGCGCGGCCCCCGGCTGATAGCGGCGGCGCTGCTCGCCTGCCTCTGCGCCTCCGCCGTCTCGGCGGCCGAGGCAGCGGCCGATCTGCACGGCGGCATCGAGACGGCCCAGGGCGAGGACTGACTTCCCCGCGAACGGGAACCCCGGTGGCGGCGACGACGACCCGTACGGCCCAGCAACACCGGGGCCCCGGAGCCCGCGCCACGGAGAGTGGAGTGCGTACGCCTGTGGGGCGTGCCACGCCACGAACGGCCACCGCGGAGGCAGTCATGACATGCATCAACCGACGGGACCTGGGACTGCTGGTCCTGCGGGTGGGCACCGGAGCCGTCCTCGCGGCGCACGGCACCCAGAAGCTCCTGGGCTGGTTCGGGGGCGGCGGCATCGAGGGCACGGCCGCCGCGATGGAGCACATGGGCTTCCGCCCCGGCAAACAGAGCGCGGTGGCCGCCGGGCTCGGCGAGGCGGGCGGCGGCGCCCTCCTGGCCCTGGGCCTCGCCACCCCGGCGGCCGGGGCGGCGGCTGCCGGGGCGATGGCGGGCGCGGTCTCGGTGCACGCCCCGGCCGGCTTCTTCGCCACGGCCGGCGGCTTCGAGTACCCGGCGTTCCTCGGCTTCACGGCCGCCGCGATCGGCGTCGCCGGAGCCGGCCGCTACTCCCTCGACCACGCCACCGGCCACGTCCTGGACCGGCCGTGGACGGT
>NZ_JBJHPC010000396.1:0-6878 GCF_045257485.1 Streptomyces sp. YS-3
GCGCGGCCACGGCTTCCCCCAGCAGCAGGCGCAGCCGCAGCCCCCGGCGCAGGCGCAGGGCCAGCCGCAACCCCAGCCCCAGCCCCAGGCGCAGCCGTTGCCGCAGCCCTCCGCCGGGCCCGTGGACCCGCGCAGTGGGGCCGGGTGGCCCTCCCCCGTCGCGCACGACCAGCGCGAGCGGTCCGTACCGGGCGCGCCGCTCGGGTACACCGCGGCCGTGGAGCTCTCCTCCGACCGGCTGCTGCGCAACAACAAGCAGAAGGCGAAGAGCAGCCGCAACCCGGGCGGTTCCTCCCGCTTCAAGTTCGGCGGCAAGAAGGAGGAGGCCGAGCGGCAGCAGAAGCTCAACCTCATCCGTACGCCGGTGCTGTCGTGCTACCGGATCGCGGTCATCTCCCTCAAGGGCGGCGTCGGCAAGACGACGACCACCACGGCGCTGGGCGCGACGCTGGCGACCGAGCGGCAGGACAAGATCCTGGCCATCGACGCCAACCCCGACGCGGGCACGCTCGGCCGCCGGGTGCGCCGCGAGACCGGGGCGACCATCCGCGACCTCGTCCAGGCGATCCCGTACCTCAACTCGTACATGGACATCCGCCGGTTCACCTCGCAGGCGCCGTCGGGTCTGGAGATCATCGCCAACGACGTCGACCCTGCCGTGTCCACGACGTTCAACGACGAGGACTACCGGCGGGCGATAGACGTCCTGGGCAAGCAGTACCCGATCATCCTGACCGACTCGGGCACGGGTCTGCTGTACTCGGCGATGCGCGGCGTCCTCGACCTCGCGGACCAGCTGATCATCATCTCCACCCCGTCGGTCGACGGCGCGTCGAGCGCGTCCACGACCCTGGACTGGCTCTCCGCGCACGGCTACGCCGATCTGGTCCAGCGCTCGCTGACCGTCATCTCGGGAGTCCGCGAGACCGGCAAGATGATCAAGGTGGACGACATCGTCCAGCACTTCCAGACGCGCTGCCGCGGGGTCGTGGTGGTCCCGTTCGACGAGCATCTGGCGGCGGGCGCGGAGGTCGACCTCGACATGATGCGGCCCAAGACGCGCGAGGCGTACTTCCACCTGTCGGCGCTGGTGGCGGAGGACTTCGTACGGGCCCAGCAGCAGCAGGGGCTGTGGACCGGGGACGGGCTCAACCCGCCGCCGCACATGGCTCCGCCGATGCCTGGCCAGTACGCGCCGCAGCCCGGCCAGCCTGTCCCGGGTCAGCCCGTTCCCGGCCAGCCGCCCGTCCCGGGGCAGCAGGTGCCCGGTCAGCCCTTCCCCGGCCAGTCCCAGCCGCAGCAGCCGTACGCACCTCAGCAGCCCCACCCTCAGCCGCAGCCGCCCCAGCCGTACGGCGGGCAGCAGCCGCCTCAGGGGTGGCAGCAGCAGCCGCCTCAGCAGTAGGAGCGGCGAGGGGTGACACCGAAGGGCCCGTACCGTCTTCGCGACGGTACGGGCCCTTCGGGCTTGGCAGCCTCTGTTCCTCCGGCGGCGGCCCGCGCTCGGCCGGTAGCGCGGCTGCCCGCGCCCCCCTACCGCTGGGCCGCCAGCGCCCTCCGCGCCCCCACCTCCGACGGCAGCTCCCGTACGAACGTCGCCGCGCAGAGCGTGCCCAGTAGCCAGGCCAAGAGCGGCGCGAGGAACGGCAGGGCGAGCAGTACCAGGGCCCGCCAGGGGCTGCTGAGGCCGGCGCCGACCTGCCGCTGCCCGCCGCGGTGCGCCTTCCAGGACTCCTCCGGCGACGCCGCCCTGGCCAGCGCCTCCCGCGTCTGGCGCCGCGCCCGTACCCAGCCCCAGACCGCCGACCCGGCGCAGAGCGCCGTCATGGCGGTCCACAGGACCATCGGCCAGCTGCCGGGGAGCCCGTCCACGGTGTCGCCGAAGGCGATGAGCAGCACGCTCAGCATCAGCGTCATCGCCAGGAGGACGAAGGCGGCGAGGGCGATCCGGCGCGCCCAGTAGCCGAAGCCCCGCCGGTACCAGGTGGTGCCCACGATCGGCAGTCTGGCCGGAGCCGGCTCAGAAGAGCCCCTTGAACCCATTCCACGCCTTCTTCCCCAGGTCCCCCGCGTCGTCCGCGAGCCGCTTCATGTCCTGGCCGGTGTCCGACAGGACGTTGCCGCTGCCGTGCCAGAGTCCGCCGATGACCCCGTGGTCGTGGATGTCCTCGCTCCAGTGCTCGTGGAACGCCTCGTCGAGCAGGTCGGTCGCTCCGATGACGACCGCGCCCCCGACGCCCGCGACCACCGCCACCGGCACGGTGATCTCCGAACTCGCCACCAGCGCCACACCGGCCGCCGTGGCCGCCGTGCCCGCCGCCAGTCCGCCCAGCGCCGCGCCCCCGTCCACCACCACCGAGTGCGTCCACGACCATCCCTTGTCGTGGTCGTCCTTCGCCTCCAGCAGGCCGCAGACGCTCGCCGCGGCGACGTCGACGACGGGGATCTCCTTCAGGAAGTCCGGCAGCTTCTCCAGGCCCTTGCCCAGCTTCAGCGCGTCGGCCGCGTCCGCGACCTTCACATTGAGCGCATGGTCGTAGGGCAGCGCCGAACTGCCGTGCTCCGCGCGGGCGATGTCGGTCTCCAGGCCGTCGAGCTTGGTCAGCGCGTCCTTGTAGGCGAGCCGGGCCGGGGAGTCCTTGGGGAGCGTCCTGCCCTGCTTCTGCCACTGCTTGCGCTCGGCCCGAAGGTCCTTCTTCGCCGCGTCCGCCTCCTTCTTGGCGTCGTCCAGTTTGGTGGCGGCGTCGTGGCCCTTGACCCGGGTGCGTTCGGAGTCGTACGCGTACAGCCCGCGCAGATAGTCGGCGATGGTGACCTTGTCGCCGGTCGACACCTTGGAGGTGTCCTCCTCGTACAGCTTGTTGAGCGCCTCGGCCGCGTCGAGGCGGGCCTGCTGGGCGGTGTGCAGGATCTCGTCGCGCACGCCGGCGTAGTCGCGCAGCGCGTCGATCGCCTTCTGCTCCTTGTCGTTGGGCGGGTTGTTGGTCATGAGCTGGCCCGGTACGCCCTTGGGGCCCATCGGGACGCCCGCCTTCACCGCGACGTCCTCGGCGTTCTGCAGGGCACTCTCGGCGGCCGAGAGGTGGTCGGCGAGGGTCGTGAGTATCTCGCCGGTCGCGTGGACCAGCTCCGCGAACCCGCCCGCGGTGAGCGCGTCCTCGCTCCACTTGGCGCGGAAGGACTCGGCGGCCTCGCCCTCCCAGGCCGCGTCCTTGGCCAGTTGCTCGACGACCGTGCCGAGCGGCTTCACGATCGATTCGAGGTCGTGCTTGGCGTTCTTGTAGGCGTCGCCCATCGTGCGGATACCGCCGATGTCCCCGCCCACCCAGCTGTCGCTCACCGCGTGCCCTTCACATCAGGTCTTCGAAGAGGCCGTGTACGTCGATGTCGTTGCGCTGCATCGAGTCGTGGGCGTACTTCACCTTGTCGCTGTTGTCGTCGAGCCGGTCCGACAGCTTGTCGTGCAGGCCCGCTATCAGGTCGGCCATGGCCTTGATGGCCGCGTCGCACCCGGCGTCGCCGGAACCGGCCACCGCGGGCTTCACATTGGCGTGCATGCCCCGGTAGACCTCGGCCTCCTTGTGGAAGGTCGACGCCATCGCGTTGAGGTCGCCCAGGATGACCTTCACATCGGCGCTCATGCCTCGGCCCCGTTCTCTCCGTACGTACGCTCCAGGTCCTCCGGCCGCCATCGGCGCCCGCCCGGCGCCACCCGCGGGTCGAGGTGCACCCTGGGCAGCCGGGCCTCGCGCATCGCCTCCGCGAACGGACCGATGGAGAGGGCGATCCAGGGCTGCGCCGGGCCGAGCGCCTCGACCAGCTTCACCACGCTGGTGAAGGCCACCGGAACCGGCGGTCCGGAGGGCGGACGCAGCAGCTCGAAGTCGACGCGCGGGGCGGCGCCGCCGGCCGGATAGCGCGGGTGGGCCGGGACGAACACCGGTGTGTGGTACGGCGGGACGCCCGGCTGCGCGCTCTTGGCGGCGTCGACGCCGACGATGCCGAGGATGCGGGACACTCGTGGTTCAGCCACATGTCTCAACTTATGCGGCGCCCCGGTGCGTCAATACGACGAAAACCGCCCAAAGCCTTCACCCATAGTCAATGGATGCCAGCTCTTGGGCGGTTTCTGGGCACTGGTTGACCAGTGTTTGACCAGTGCTACGCCTGTGCCTCGTACGCCTCGATCAGCTCGGTCGAGCGCTTCACATCGCGCCCGATCGCCTCCAGCAGCGCCTCGATCGACTCGAACTTCTCCTGGCCGCGCACATAGGCCAGGAAGTCGACGGCGACGTGCAGCCCGTACAGATCGAGGCCGACGCGGTCGATCGCGTACGCCTCGACCGTGCGGTCGGTGCCGTCGAACTGCGGGTTGGTGCCGACCGAGATGGCGGCGGGCATCCGCTCGCCGTTCGCGGTGAGCCAGCCCGCGTACACGCCGTCCGCGGGGATCGCGGTGTGCGGCAGCGTCTCCACGTTCGCCGTCGGGTAGCCCAGCTCCCGGCCGCGCTGCGCGCCGCGCACCACGACGCCCTCGACCCGGTGCGGGCGGCCCAGGATCTCGGCCGCGCCCGCTACGTCGCCCTCGGCGACCAGACGCCGGGTCAGGGTCGAGGAGAACGGCTGCCCGCCGCCCGCCTCGCCGCTGACGAAGAGGTCGATGACGTCCACCTCGTAGTCGTACGTCTCGCCGAGCTCCGCCAGGAACGCGACGTTCCCGGCCGCCTTGTGGCCGAAGCGGAAGTTGGGGCCCTCGACGACCACGCGCGCGTGCAGCTTGTCCACGAGCGCCTTCACCACGAACTCGGCCGGCGACAGCTTCGAGAACTCACTGGTGAAGGGGAGGATGAGCAGCGCGTCCACGCCGAGTCCCGCCATCAGCTCGGCGCGCCGGTGGTGCGGGGCGAGCAGCGGCGGGTGGCTGCCGGGGCGCACGACCTCGCTGGGGTGCGGGTCGAAGGTCACCACGACGGAGGGGATGCCCAGCTCACGGGCGCGCGCCACCGCCCGCCCGATGATTACCTGATGACCGCGGTGCACCCCGTCGTAGGAGCCGATGGTGACGACGCTGCGTCCCCAGTCCTGGGGAATGTCCTCCAAGCCACGCCAGCGCTGCACTGTGACCGCTCCTCGCCCGAAACTCGCCCGAAATCCGAACCCGTGTACGTGAGAGGTGTCCTCTCACACAGGTCTAAGACTGCCATGCCCGGCGTGTTCGGCCCTCATCGGCATGGGCACCGCAAGTGCCTCGACCGTGCGGCGGGCGCTCGGCCCGATCACGGCCGACCACTCGTGGGGCGCCTGGGCGAGCCAGCCCGCCACCTGAACGGCGAATTCCGGTACTTCCCGGGCCAGCTCCACCACCTGCCGGTCGAAGCAGCAGGCGCCTTCGGGCGTCCGTACCAGGAGCAGCCCGGTGCGGTGGACCAGGTCGCGGGTGCGTGCCTCGGGGCGCGCCACCGCCCCGAGGGCGGCGGCCCGCAGCAGGGCGTGCAGCACCTCCGGGTCCCGCGACTCGTACCGCTCGTATTCGAGCAGGACGTCCAGGAGCTCGGCGCGCAGGGGGCGCGAGGTGCGGCTGCCGGGCGCGGCGAGCACCGGCGCCAGCGCCCGCCGCGCCTGCGGCGAGCAGCCCCGCAGTACGGAGGTGACCAGCGGGAAGAGCACGGCACGGGCCGCCGGGCCGTACTCCAGGCGCCGCTCCACGAACGCGGCGGCGTCGGCCGCGCCCTCGGGGTGGCGGCCCACGTAGTGCCGGACGAGCGCCGCCGCCCGGCGGGCGAGCGCCGGCGTGTTGATCTCGGCGAGCGCCCCCAGCACCTCGGCCGCGGCCTCGCCCGGCTGGTCCAGACGCGTCTGGAAGGCGGCGAGGACCGGCTCGGGGTGCGTGGCGAGCGCGGCGAGGAGCGCGGAGGCGGGCAGCTTGGGGTCGCCGCCCGTGTACCGGGCGAGCGTCGCGTCGAGGTAGTGCGCGCGGGTGCGCGGGTCGCGGATCAGCAGGTGGAGCGCGGCGCCGTGCAGCGGGGTGTCGGCGGACCGGGCGAGCAGGGCGAGCGCGGCGTAGCGCAGCAGATCGCGGTCGGCGGCGGTGGTGACGTGGGGCGCGACGCGCGGACCGTACGCGGCGGCGGCCACCCGTCGTTCGGGCCGGTCGTCGTGGGCCCAGCGGTCCACGGCCCGGCAGAGCGCGGACGGCTCGTCCTCGGCCAGCGCGGCCAGGAGTTCGTCGGCGCGGGCGTGCGCGGTGGCCACCAGCGCCTCGGTGAGATCGTCGATGGCCAGCGAGCGGCGGGCGTAGAGCAGGGCCTGCGCGGCCCCGGCGACGGTCGGACGCATCTCACTGCCCGGCGGCGCGGGCAGGGGCCGTTCGTCGGTGAACCACCGGCACAGCAGCGGCTGTACGCTCCGGGGCTCGGCCGCCAGACGCCGGTCCACGGCGTCGAGGTACCGCTCCCAGCCGGGTGAACGGCCCGGTGCCCCGTCGGCGGGGACCAGGCGGCGCAGCAGCTCCATCCGGCGGTCGTCGCCGATCCGCAGCCGCTGCCAGAACCACGGCCCGAACGTGCCGAGCCCGCCCAGCCCCTCCGGGCCGCCCTCGCGCACCGAGCACGCGCTGATCCGGTCCGCGAGCAGCCGCAGCACACACAGGTACGAGCGGGGCTCGGGCACCCGCAGCAGCGTCTGGGTGAGCAGGTGCACGGCCCACCAGCCGGCGTCCTCCGCCCGGTCCGGCGCGGCCGTCCCGGCCCCGGCCGCGAGCCGGTCGAGCGAGTCCACCAGCTTCGCCAGGTGCGGGGCGAGCCCGTCGGGACCCTGCTCGCGGTCGAGGAGCAGCAGGGCCTGCAGGACGGGGCCGACGCGGTGCCGGGGGACGGGGA
>NZ_JBJHPC010000397.1:0-6857 GCF_045257485.1 Streptomyces sp. YS-3
CCTTCGCCGCCTTGCGGCCCGTCCGGTAGTCCCGCAGGCGCCACTCCCTCGCCCTCGCGTGCTTGCGCAGCTTCGCGTCGGGGTTGATGGCGTAGGGGTGGCCCACCAGGGACAGCATGGGGATGTCGTTGTGGGAGTCGCTGTACGCCGCGCAGCGCGAGAGGTCCAGGCCCTCCGCCGCCGCCAGCGCGCGTACCGCCTCCGCCTTGGCGGGGCCGTGCAGCGGCTCGCCCACCAGGCGGCCGGTGTACACGCCGTGCACCGACTCGGCGACCGTGCCCAGCGCGCCCGTCAGGCCCAGCCGGCGCGCGATGATCGTCGCGGTCTCCACCGGTGCCGCCGTCACCAGCCACACCTTCTGGCCCGCGTCCAGATGCGCCTGGGCCAGCGCGCGCGTGCCGGGCCAGATGCGGTCCGCCATGTACTCGTCGTAGATCTCCTCGCCGATGGTCATCAGCTCGGAGACGCGGTGGCCCTTGACGATCGACAGGGCGCTCTCGCGCGCGTCCTGCATGTGCTCCGGATCCTCGACCCCGGCCAGCCGGAACCACGCCTGCTGCCAGGCGAACCGCACCAGGTCGCGGCGCTGGAAGAACTTCCGCTTGTACAGGCCCCGCCCGAAGTGGAAGATCGCCGCGCCCTGCATCACCGTGTTGTCGAGGTCGAAGAAGGCCGCCGCCAGATCGTCCCCGACCACGGGGAAGTCCGGCTCGGACGGGGTGGAAGGGGCGGAGGAGGGGGAGGGTGGCGCGGAGGCCTCGGCCTTCGCCTTTTCCCTGGCTTCCGCTTCCGCCAGTTCCGCCAGCTCCTGCTCGGACTTGCGGGCTGCCTCGGCTGCGGCCTCGCCGGCCAGCACGCTGCGGGCTGTCGCCGAGCGCCTACGCGGGGTGAGCCATCCCAGTACGGCCATGTCGTGAGCATAGCCAGTCTGTTCGGTACCGCCCGACACGCCGGGATGCCGGGGCGTGAACTCTGGGAGACGGCGGCGGACGGCCGCCTTCACGTGGGCGGAGAATGGATCCATGAGTCCTCTCTTCCGGCGCGGGAAGTCCCCGCGCAGCGCCGACCCCTCCTCCCCGCCGCTCGTCACGCTCATCGGCAAGCCGGGCTGCCATCTCTGCGACGACGCCCGCGCCGTGATCGAGAGCGTCTGCGCCGAGACCGGTGCCGCGTGGGAGGAGAAGGACATCACTCAGGACGAGGCGCTGCACCGCGCGTACTGGGAGCAGATTCCGGTTGTGCTCGTCGACGGCGCGCAGCACACCTTCTGGCGCGTGGACCCCGCGCGGCTCAGGAGTGCCCTGGGCGCTTGAGGCGGGTGGGGCGCGCGTGCCCCGTCCGTGGTCCCGGGGGCCCGTGATCGAGTGGGTGATCAGCGGTAGTTGTGGTTACCATCGAGGTCGTTTTGTCGCGTTCGGGGGTGACATCGTGGAGAGGTGTGTACGGTTTTGCCCCCTTCGGGTCTTCAACGGGCCGACTTCGCTGTCGGTTCCCGGAAATCGGCACCGGTTCGCGTGAGCCCGGTCACTTTGCTCGGACAAAGCGGACACCATCTTTGTGCACGCGTTCACAAAGACATAGCCTGCATTCGACGGGGCGGTCCTGGGACACATGGCCGCCTGCCTCGCTCATCCCGCAGGAGCACCGTGGCAACTGGCCGAACTCACCGACCGGCGACCCGTAGCCGAGGAATCCCCGAGGCCACCGTCGCCAGGCTTCCGCTGTATCTGCGTGCGCTGACCGGACTGTCGGAGCGCTCCGTACCCACGGTCTCCTCCGAGGAACTGGCCGCGGCGGCCGGGGTCAACTCCGCGAAGCTGCGCAAGGACTTCTCGTACCTCGGCTCCTACGGGACCAGGGGCGTGGGCTACGACGTCGAGTACCTCGTCTACCAGATCTCCCGCGAGCTGGGCCTCACCCAGGACTGGCCCGTCGTCATCGTCGGCATCGGAAATCTCGGCGCTGCCCTCGCCAACTACGGCGGCTTCGCCTCCCGTGGCTTCCGGGTCGCCGCGCTGATCGACGCGGACCCCGCGATGGCGGGCAAGCCCGTCGCCGGGATCCCGGTGCAGCACTCCGACGACCTGGAGAAGATCATCAGCGACAACGGTGTCTCCATCGGCGTCATCGCGACGCCGGCGGGCGCCGCGCAGCCGGTCTGCGACCGGCTGGTCGCCGCCGGGGTCACCTCCATCCTGAACTTCGCGCCGACGGTCCTGTCGGTGCCCGAGGGCGTCGACGTACGCAAGGTCGACCTCTCCATCGAGCTGCAGATCCTCGCCTTCCACGAGCAGCGCAAGGCCGGTGAGGACGCCGCCGCCGCGGAGGCCGCCGACATCGTGGCCCCCGTGGCGCCCGTGGTGCGCGGCGGCGCGGCCGTGGACCGGAAGGGACCCGACGGGGACATGCCCGCCGTGATGCCGGCATGAGCCTCCTGGTCGTCGGCCTCAGCCACCGCAGCGCACCCGTCAGCATCCTGGAGCGGGCCTCGCTCTCGACGGACACGCAGGTCAAGCTGCTTCAGGACACCCTCGCTGCGGAGCCCGCGGCCGAGGCGGCGGTGCTCGCCACCTGCAACCGCATCGAGCTGTACGCGGACGTGGACAAGTTCCACGCGGGCGTCGCCGAGCTCTCCACCCTGCTCGCCCAGCACAGCGGCGTCGGTCTGGAGGAGCTCACCCCGTATCTCTATGTGCACTACGAGGACCGGGCCGTCCACCATCTCTTCTCGGTGGCGTGCGGGCTGGACTCGATGGTCGTGGGCGAGGGCCAGATCCTCGGCCAGATCAAGGACACCCTGGCGCAGGGGCAGGAGCTCCACACCGCCGGCCGCCTCCTCAACGACCTCTTCCAGCAGGCCCTGCGGGTCGGCAAGCGCGCCCACAGCGAGACCGGTATCGACCGGGCCGGGCAGTCCCTGGTCACCTTCGGCCTGGAGCAGCTCGCCCTGGGAACGCCGGTGGAGACCTGGGCCAAGGACAAGCGCGCCCTGGTGATCGGCGCGGGCTCGATGTCCTCGCTGGCCGCGGCCACGCTGGCGCGTGCCGGGGTGCGCGAGGTGATCGTCGCCAACCGCACGTCCGCCCGCGCCGAGCGGCTGGCGGAGATCCTCACGGAGTCCGGCACGCCCGCCCGCGCGGTGGCGATGGCCGACGTGGCACGCGAACTGACACGAGTCGACGTGGCCGTGTCCTGCACCGGGGCGACCGGTCTGGTCCTGGACGCGCAGACCGTCGGCGACGCCGTCGGCGCCCAGGCCGCCGCCCCCGCGAGCCAGGCGCCCGCCGTCCCCGGCGGCTGCCCCGCCGACTTCGCCGCGACGGCCGCCGCCGGCGCCTCGCTCGCCGCGTACAGCGCGGTCGCCGAGGCCGACGCCGCGGCCGAGCAGGGCGCGCCCGTCGACGCCGACTCCCTGGAGCTGCACGGCAGCTGGGCCGAGAACGCCACCGGCGCCCGGCCCGCCGCCCGCACCCGTATCCCCGCGCAGACCGGCCCCGTCCGGCTCGCGCTGCTCGACCTCGCCATGCCGCGCGACATCGACGCCGCCGTCCACCGCATCCCCGGGGTGCGGCTGGTCGACATCGAGTCGCTCGCCGACGCCTCGGCCGACGCGCCGATGGCCGCCGACGTCGACCAGGTCCGCTCGATCGTCTCCGACGAGGTAGCCGCCTTCGGCGCCGCCCAGCGCGCCGCGCACATCACCCCGACGGTCGTCGCGCTGCGCGCGATGGCCGCAGACGTGGTGGCCGGCGAGGTGGCCCGCCTTGAGGGACGGCTGCCCGACCTGGACGAGCGCCAGCGCGCCGAGGTCACCCAGACCGTGCGCCGCGTCGTCGACAAGCTCCTGCACGCGCCGACCGTGCGGATCAAGCAGCTCGCGGCCGAGCCCGGCGGCGCCGGATACGCGGACGCGCTGCGCACACTCTTCGACCTCGACCCGGAGACGGTCGCCGCCGTGTCACGGGCCGACCTGAATGACGTCGACGTCAAGAACCGAGACGCGAAGAACCGAGGGCGGTCATGACCCAGAAAGCACTGAGGCTGGGGACCAGGCGGAGCATGCTCGCCATGGCCCAGTCCGGCCAGGTGGCCGACGCCGTACGGAGGTTGACCGGGCGTCCGGTCGAGCTGGTGGAGATCACCACGTACGGCGACACCTCGCGCGAGCACCTGGCGCAGATCGGCGGTACGGGCGTCTTCGTGACCGCGCTGCGCGACGCGCTGCTGCGCGGCGACGTCGACTTCGCCGTGCACTCGCTCAAGGACCTGCCCACCACGCAGCCCGACGACCTCGTCCTCGCCGCCGTGCCGGTCCGCGAGGACCCGCGCGACGTGCTGGTGGCGCGCGACGGGCTCACCCTGACCGAGCTGGCCGCCGCCTGCGAGGGCCGCCCGGCCCGCATAGGCACCGGCTCGCCGAGGCGCATGGCCCAGCTGAACGCCTATGCGCGCAGCCACGGCCTGGCCGTCGAAACCGTGCCGATCCGGGGGAACATCGACACCCGGATCGGATTCGCGCACAGCGGGGAGCTCGACGCGGTGGTACTCGCCGCCGCCGGGCTCAGCCGCATCGGCAGGACCGGTGAGGTGACCGACTTCCTTCCGGTCGACACCATGCTGCCCGCCCCCGGCCAGGGGGCACTGGCGATCGAGTGCACGGCAGCCGATGCCGAGCTCGCCGCCGCGCTCGCCGAGCTCGACGACCCGTACACCCGGGTCGCCGTGACCGCCGAGCGGTCCCTGCTCGCCGCCCTGGAGGCCGGCTGTTCCGCACCCGTGGGTGCCTACGCCGATCTTCTGGCCGACGGACAGATTGTTCATGAGATGCGCCTGCGCGGCGTCGTCGGTACCACCGACGGCTCGACGCTGGTGCAGTTGTCCATCACCGGTCCCGTACCTGCGTCGCACGACGAAGCCATGGCGCTCGGCCGCGAACTCGCGGTCGAGATGCTTGCCAAGGGTGCGGCCGGTCTTATGGGGGAGCGAGCACTTTGAACCCCACCATGTCCTCCAACCTTCCCGCCGTCTCCGCGCACGGGTGCGTCACCTTCCTCGGTGCCGGCCCCGGGGACCCGGGGCTGCTGACGCTGCGCGCCGTGGAAGCGCTGGCGTCGGCCGATGTCCTGATCGCCGAGCCCGCTGTGCTCGACGTGGTCCGCGCGCATGCGCGGGCAGGTGTGGACACGCCTCAGCTGACGGTTGTTGACGACACGTCAGCGACCGGCAGCACGTTCAACGTCCCCGTGTTGCGGGACGCGGCCAATCTTGTCATGGAGGCCGCGCGCTCCGGCAGGCGGGTCGTCCGTGCCGTCTCCGGTGACCCCGGGCTCGACGGCAGCGCGGGCGAGGAGATGCTCGCCTGCGCCGCGGCGGGCATCCCCTTCGAGGTCGTGCCCGGTGTGGCGACGGCGGTGGGCGTACCCGCGTACGCCGGTGTCCCGCTCAGCGACCCGAGCGGCGCCGACGTCCGCTTCGTCGACGCGCGCAGCGCGGGCGAGCGCTGCTGGACCGAGGTCGGCGCGAGCGACGGCACGGTCGTCGTCTCCGCGACCCTGGAGACGGTGGCGGCGGCGGCCGGTGAACTGGTCGCGGCGGGCCGCAAGCCCGACACCCCGATGACGGTCACCGTCGCCGGTACGACCACGCGCCAGCGCACCTGGAACGCCACGCTCGGCTCCATCGCGCAGGTCCTCAAGCAGGCCAAGGTGCTGCCGTCCCCGGACGGGCACCAGCCCGTCATAGCCGTGGTCGGGGAGCGCACCGCCGCGGCCCAGCGCGACCGGCTGTCGTGGTTCGAGTCCAAGCCGCTGTTCGGCTGGCGGGTACTCGTACCGCGGACGAAGGAGCAGGCCGCGTCCCTCTCCGACCAACTGCGTTCCTACGGCGCGGTGCCGCACGAGGTGCCGACGATCGCCGTCGAACCGCCGCGCACACCGCAGCAGATGGAGCGGGCGGTCAAGGGCCTGGTGACGGGCCGCTACGAGTGGATCGCCTTCACCTCGGTCAACGCGGTCAAGGCGGTGCGCGAGAAGTTCGAGGAGTACGGGCTCGACGCGCGGGCGTTCGCGGGGATCAAGGTCGCGGCGGTGGGTGAGCAGACCGCGGCGTCGCTGGTGGAGTTCGGTGTGAAGCCGGACCTCGTCCCGAGCGGTGAGCAGTCGGCGGCCGGCCTCCTGGAGGACTGGCCGCCCTACGACCCGGTCTTCGACCCGATCGACCGGGTCTTCCTGCCGCGCGCCGACATCGCCACCGAAACGCTGGTGGCGGGGCTGATCGAGCTGGGCTGGGAGGTGGACGACGTCACGGCGTACCGGACGGTACGGGCGTCGCCGCCGCCGGCGGACACGCGCGAGGCGATCAAGGGCGGCGGGTTCGACGCGGTGCTCTTCACGTCCTCGTCCACGGTCCGCAACCTGGTCGGGATCGCGGGCAAGCCGCACAACGTGACGGTGATCGCGTGCATTGGGCCGGCCACGGCGAAGACGGCCGAGGAGCACGGGCTGCGGGTGGACGTGATGGCTCCCGAGCCGTCGGTGCTGAAGCTGGCGGAGGCGCTGGCGCAGTTCGGGGCGGCTCGGCGGGATGCGGCGGTGGAGGCGGGGGAGCATGTGACCCGGCCGAGCGAACGCCGCCCCGGGGCGAGGCGACGCCGCACGACGTGAGGCGCCCCGCTGCTTTCGTCTGCGGACCGTGGAGGGTTGCTCGCGCAGTTCCCCGCGCCCCTAGGTAGTTMGGGGCGCGGGGAACTGCGCGAGCAACCGCCCACCGGCCCGCAGACGAACCCCCGGCCGAACAGGGCCGCGGGGTCGGGCAAAAAGGCTGCGGGCACCGGCGTAGCGTGGTGGCATGAGCTACGG
>NZ_JBJHPC010000398.1:0-6847 GCF_045257485.1 Streptomyces sp. YS-3
CCCCGAAGCCCCCGAGCCCACGAACGCCACCAGGATGGTGAACCCCGACATGCAGAACAACCTCTCCGCAAGCGGCCTCCCCGAAGCCCCCGAGCCCACGAACGCCACCAGGATGGTGAACCCCGACATGCAGAACAACCTCTCCGCAAGCGGCCTCTACACCGGCCCGCAGGTGGACAACCGCTACATCGTGCCGCGCTTCGTCGAGCGCACCTCGCAGGGCGTGCGCGAGTACGACCCGTACGCGAAGCTGTTCGAGGAGCGCGTGATCTTCCTCGGCGTGCAGATCGACGACGCCTCCGCCAACGACGTCATGGCGCAGCTGCTGTGCCTGGAGTCGATGGACCCGGACCGCGACATCTCGATCTACATCAACAGCCCCGGCGGCTCGTTCACGGCCCTGACGGCCATCTACGACACGATGCAGTTCGTGAAGCCCGACATCCAGACCGTCTGCATGGGCCAGGCGGCCTCCGCCGCCGCCGTGCTGCTCGCCGCGGGCACCCCCGGCAAGCGCATGGCCCTGCCCAACGCGCGCGTGCTGATCCACCAGCCGTCCTCGCAGACCGGCCGCGAGCAGCTCTCCGACCTGGAGATCGCGGCCAACGAGATCCTGCGCATGCGCACCCAGCTGGAGGAGATGCTCGCCAAGCACTCCACCACGCCCATCGAGAAGATCCGGGACGACATCGAGCGGGACAAGATCCTCACCGCCGAGGACGCCCTGGCGTACGGCCTGGTCGACCAGATCGTGTCGACCCGGAAGACGACGTCGGCCGCGGCTGCCTGACGCAGCCGGAAGCCCCTGGCGCGGCGCACCCGACGGTCCCCGTCGAAGTGAACCGCGCCAAGGGGGGCCCGAACGGGGGGCCAGGCAAGGTACCGTCGGATATGAGGCACCAGGAGCCGCTGAACGTGGCGTCTCCCAGGCGAAGGGGAAGCACCTCGTGGCACGCATCGGTGATGGCGGCGACCTGCTCAAGTGCTCGTTCTGCGGCAAGAGCCAGAAGCAGGTGAAGAAGCTCATCGCAGGCCCCGGTGTGTACATCTGCGACGAGTGCATCGATCTCTGCAACGAGATCATCGAGGAGGAGCTCGCGGAGTCCTCCGAGGTGCGGTGGGAGGAACTGCCCAAGCCGCGCGAGATCTACGAGTTCCTGGAGAGCTACGTGGTGGGCCAGGAGCCCGCCAAGAAGGCGCTCTCCGTAGCGGTCTACAACCACTACAAGCGCGTCCAGGCCGGCGAGAACGGCGGCGCGCAGGGCCGTGACGACGCCATCGAGCTGGCGAAGTCCAACATCCTGCTGCTCGGCCCCACCGGCTCGGGCAAGACCCTCCTCGCCCAGACCCTCGCCCGGATGCTGAACGTCCCGTTCGCCATCGCGGACGCGACGGCGCTGACGGAGGCGGGGTACGTGGGCGAGGACGTCGAGAACATCCTCCTCAAGCTCATCCAGGCCGCCGACTACGACGTCAAGAAGGCCGAGACGGGCATCATCTACATCGACGAGATCGACAAGGTCGCCCGGAAGAGCGAAAACCCGTCGATCACGCGCGATGTCTCCGGCGAGGGCGTCCAGCAGGCCCTGCTCAAGATCCTGGAAGGCACCACGGCCTCGGTGCCGCCCCAGGGCGGGCGCAAGCACCCGCACCAGGAGTTCATCCAGATCGACACGACGAACGTGCTGTTCATCGTGGGCGGTGCCTTCGCGGGCCTGGAGAAGATCATCGAGTCCCGGGCCGGCGCGAAGGGCATCGGCTTCGGCGCGACGATCCGCTCCAAGCGGGAGATCGAGGCGAGCGACCAGTTCCAGGAGGTCATGCCGGAGGACCTGGTGAAGTTCGGGATGATCCCCGAGTTCATCGGCCGCCTCCCCGTCCTGACCTCCGTCCACAACCTGGACCGCGAGGCGCTCCTCCAGATCCTGGTCGAGCCGCGCAACGCCCTGGTCAAGCAGTACCAGCGCCTGTTCGAACTCGACGGCGTGGAACTGGACTTCGACCGGCCCGCCCTGGAGGCCATCGCCGACCAGGCGATCCTGCGCGGCACGGGGGCGCGCGGTCTGCGCGCGATCATGGAGGAAGTCCTGATGTCGGTGATGTACGAGGTCCCGTCCCGCAAGGACGTGGCCCGCGTCGTCATCACGTCGGACGTGGTCCACAACAACGTCAACCCGACGCTGGTGCCGCGCGAGCCGCGGATCGTGAAGAACGACGGGCGGCACGAGAAGAGCGCGTAGCGCTCGGAGTACGTACGGGAAGGGCGCCCGGCCGGTTGGAACTCCAACTTGCCGGGCGCCGTTTTGGGTGTGGAACCTTCAGGTCAACCGAGGGCGCGCCGAGCACTCGCCTGCATGGTCATCTCATGCGAGCGAACATGCTGACATCGCCACGTCCGAGTCAACCCGCAGCTGTGCGAGGCCCACAAGACAGGCAGGGTTGGCAAGGTGGGGCCAACCGTTGCCAAGCGTATGGTTCTGACAGGCAGCCTGGGTCTTCGAACCGACGTTATATCCGTGGTCTGACACGTACCTCGCGCAGGCATCCGTACTGGCGGATGCCGGGGTTGCTATCAGCAGAGATGCTGCGGCGGCCGTAGAGGCCACAGCTACCGTTGTCAGAAAACGCTTCGTTGAGCCCAGCACAAGAACACTCCTTGTCGAGAACGGAAAATATCCGGTCATTTCGGCCGAGGCTCTAGTGGATCATGGTGCGTTCATGACTCTCAATGGCTTAAGCCCGAATTGGCTCGATCACGCCGTTCGCGCTTCGTGTGCTGGGAGGGTGGCACAAGGGGCGTCAGGCGGATCCGCCTGACGCCCCTTTGCTGTCCTGCGTCGCGAACTAGTTCGCGGAAACCCGTACGTCCTTGCGGAGCTTCGCCGTCGTCTCCGCGTCCTCGTCGAGCGAGACGCCCTTCGTGCCGGTGAGGAGCGCTGCCGGGTCCACCAGAGTGACCATGCCCAGGGTGCTGTGGTCGGCCCAGATGCACACGGGGAACTCCAGGCTCTTACCCCCGGTGCTCTTGTCACCAGTGATCTTGGCGGACTGGCACTTCATGACGGCACCGTCCAGCCCGGCCGGGGTCTTAGTCTCGGGACTGCCGACAAAGGTGCCCTTGGCGTCCTTGTCCTTCTCCGCGTTGTTCTTGATCTGCGCGAAGACGGCATCGACCGACTTCTCCGGGTCCGAGATCTTGCCGTAGACGCCGTTGAAGCTCATCTGCTTGGCCGGTGTGCCGGTCGACGCCTTGTAGGTCGCCTTGACGGTCGTCGGGTCCTTGATGCCCGCCGCGCCGAAGTCCTTCTTGTCCTTCTCGGTCGTCTTGTCCGACGAGTCCTTCTTGTTGACGGTGTACGCGCCCGCGATCACGCTGTCCGGGGTGATCAGCTTGTGCGGGCCGTCATCGGCGACACTGCTGCCGCCGCCCTTCGTCATGAAGTACACGCCGCCCCCGACAGCCGCGATCGCGACCACGACGGCCGTGACGATCAGACCGGTCCGCTTCTTCTTCGGCGGCGCCGGCGGCGGCATCATGGGCGCGCCATAGGGCGGCTGCTGGCCGTACTGGGGCTGCTGGGCCGGGTAGCCGTAGCCCTGCTGCGGCGGGACGCCCTGCGGGGGCTGCTGCGGGTAGCCGTAGCCGGGCTGGGGCTGGCCGTACGGCTGCTGCGGCGGCTGCTGACCGTACGGGCCGGGCTGCTGGGGCTGGCCGCCGTACGGGCCCGGCTGGTTGTAGCTCATTGCTGGTGTTCCCCCTAGGGATGCTTATCCGATCCCGACATCCTCGCGGACGGCACGCCCACACAGCGCATCGGGGGGCCGACCGTTACCAAAGATTCCCGTTTCAGTACCGGCCGGTGACACCCCTAAACTGACCCCGTGACCGAGAACACTCAGCAGCAGAATCCAGCGCCCACCACCGAACTGCCGACCCAGTACGCGCCGGCCCAGGTAGAGGGGGAGCTGTATGAGCGCTGGGTGGAGCGCGGTTACTTCGAGGCGGACGCCAAGAGCGACAAGCCTCCGTACACCATCGTCATCCCGCCGCCCAACGTCACCGGCAGCCTGCACCTGGGCCACGCCTTCGAGCACACGCTGATCGACGCCCTCACCCGCCGCAAGCGCATGCAGGGCTACGAGACGCTGTGGCAGCCGGGCATGGACCACGCGGGTATCGCCACCCAGAACGTCGTCGAGCGTGAGCTCGCCAAGGAGGGCAAGTCCCGTCACGACCTCGGCCGGGAGGCGTTCATCGAGCGCGTCTGGCAATGGAAGGGCGAGTCCGGTGGCCAGATCTCCGGCCAGATGCGCCGCCTGGGTGACGGTGTCGACTGGTCGCGTGAGCGGTTCACCATGGACGAGGGCCTCTCCGAGGCCGTCCAGACCATCTTCAAGAAGCTCTACGACGACGAGCTGATCTACCGCGCCGAGCGCATCATCAACTGGTGCCCGCGCTGTCTGACGGCGATCTCGGACATCGAGGTCGAGTACCAGGACGACGACGGCGAGCTCGTCTCCATCCGGTACGGGGACGGGGACGCGTCCATCGTCGTCGCCACCACCCGCGCCGAGACGATGCTCGGTGACACGGCCGTCGCGGTCCACCCCGAGGATGAGCGGTACAAGCACCTCGTCGGCACCGAGATCGAGCTGCCGCTCACCGGCCGCCGGATCCCGGTCGTCGCGGACGAGCACGTCGACCCCGAGTTCGGCACCGGCGCCGTCAAGGTGACCCCGGCGCACGACCCGAACGACTTCGAGATCGGCCAGCGCCACGGCCTGCCCAACCTCGCCGTCATGGACGAGCACGCGGTCATCACCGTCCACGGCCCCTTCCAGGGCCTGGACCGCCTTGAGGCCCGCTCCGCCATCGTCGCCGCGCTGCGCGCCGACGGCCGGATCGTCGCCGAGAAGCGCCCGTACACCCACTCGGTCGGTCACTGCTCGCGCTGCAAGACCACCATCGAGCCGCGTCTGTCGATGCAGTGGTGGGTCAAGGTCGGCCCGCTCGCGAAGGCCGCCGGTGACGCGGTCCGCGACGGCAAGGTCAAGATCCACCCGCAGGAGATGGAGAAGCGGTACTTCGACTGGGTCGACAACCTCCACGACTGGTGCATCTCGCGCCAGCTGTGGTGGGGCCACCGCATCCCCGTCTGGTACGGCCCGAACGGCGAGATCGTCTGCGTCGGTCCGGACGAGCAGCCTCCGACGGGCGAGGGCTGGCGCCAGGACACCGACGTCCTGGACACCTGGTTCTCCTCGGGGCTGTGGCCCTTCTCCACCCTCGGCTGGCCGCAGCAGACCGAGAGCCTCGCGAAGTTCTACCCGAACTCCGTCCTGGTCACCGGCTACGACATCCTCTTCTTCTGGGTCGCCCGGATGATGATGTTCGGTCTGTACGCGATGGACGGCACCCCGCCGTTCCACACCATCGCCCTGCACGGCATGGTCCGCGACCAGTTCGGCAAGAAGATGTCGAAGTCCTTCGGCAACGCGGTCAACCCGCTCGACTGGATGGACACGTACGGCTCCGACGCCGTCCGCTTCACCCTGGCGCGCGGCGCCAACCCGGGTGTGGACGTCCCGATCGGCGAGGACTGGGTCCAGGCGTCCCGCAACTTCGCCAACAAGATCTGGAACGCGACGCGCTTCGCGCTGATGAACGGCGCCACCGTCGAGGGCGAACTGCCGCCCGTCGAGCAGCTGTCGGCGGTCGACCGCTGGATCCTGTCGCGGCTCAACAAGACGGTGGCCGAGGTCGACGGCCTCTACGAGGACTACCAGTTCTCGAAGCTGTCCGAGGCCCTCTACCACTTCGCGTGGGACGAGGTCTTCGACTGGTACGTCGAGCTCTCCAAGACCACGTTCTTCGCGGGCGGCGAGCCGGCGCGGGTCTCCGGACGGGTCCTCGGCGAGGTCCTGGACGTCACCCTGCGTCTGCTGCACCCCATCGTCCCCTTCGTCACCGACACCCTGTGGACGACGCTGACGGGTGGCGAGTCGCTCGTCATCGCCGACTGGCCGAGCGACAGCGGCTTCCGCGACGAGGCCGCCGAGCGCGAGATCGAGCTGGTCCAGCAGGTCGTCACCGAGGTGCGGCGGTTCCGCTCGGACCAGGGGCTCCAGCCGGGGCAGAAGGTCCCGGCCGAGCTGGCCCTGGACGGTACGGCGCTGGCCCCGCACGAGGCGGCCATCCGTCAGCTGCTCCGCCTCCAGCCGGCCGGTGAGGGCTTCCACGCCACCGCCTCGCTGCCGGTCGCGGGCGCGACCGTGGCGCTGGACCTGTCCGGCACGATCGACGTCGAGGCCGAGCGCAAGCGCCTGGCCAAGGACCTCGCGGCGGCCGAGAAGGAGAAGGCGCAGGCCAACGGCAAGCTCGGCAACGAGGCGTTCCTGGCGAAGGCGCCGGACAACGTGGTCGACAAGATCCGTACGCGGCTGGCCAAGGCTGAGGCCGACATCGAGCGGATCACGGCGCAGCTGGGGAGGCTGCCGCAGGCGTAGCGGGGGCCGTGTGCTGTGGAGGGGCCCCGGACCGCTGTACGGTCCGGGGCCCCTCCGCCGTTTCCCCGACCGGGCTGGGCACGGCTGCGCCACGTCGGGCCGGGGGCCCCACCTCTTTCTTCCGTCTGCGGGCTGTCGGTGGCTGGTCGCGCAGTTCCCCGCGCCCCTTGTTGGCCGGGGGTTTGTCTGCGGGCCGTGTGTGGCTGGTCGCGCAGTTCCCCGCGCCCCTAGGTGCCCAGGGGCGCGGGGAACTGCGCGACCAGCCACGTACGGCCCCACGGCCCGCAGACAAACCCCCGGCCAACAAGGGGCGCGGGGAACTGCGCGACCAGCCACCGAC
>NZ_JBJHPC010000399.1:0-6839 GCF_045257485.1 Streptomyces sp. YS-3
CCGCACCCCCGCCTGCCGCTGAAGCGGCCCAGGGCCGCCTAGTCCGACCCCTGAGCCAGCCTCCGTACGAACTCCGCCGCCGCGTCCCGTACGTCCTCCGCCGACCACGAAAGGCCCGGCTCGGTCACCGTCAGTTCGGTGTACGCGACCCCGGGCGGACCGGCGGGCGCGGGGAACCAGCGGCGGAAGAGCGTCACACCCGTCTCCTCGGACTGGCCGAGCCCGGCCTCGTCCAGGGCGTCCGCCTCGTACGGAAGCCACACCTGGAACTGGTGCGTGTGCGGCACCCCGGGGTTGATCCGGAACCACGGCACGCCCGCCTTGGCGAAGCCGTCCGCCAGGCCCTCGGCCACCACGCGCGCGTGGGCCACGTACGCGGGGAGCTTCGGCAGCACCCGGTCGAGGCCGACCAGCGCCGACAGGGCCGCCGGATACTGCTGGAAGAGCTGGCCCCCGTACCGGTGGCGCCAGGTGCGGGCCTCGTCGACCAGCGACTCCGGTCCGACGAGGGCGGCGCCCGACAGGCCCTCCAGGGTCTTGTAGTACGACACGTAGACGCTGTCCGCGAGACGCGCGATCTCCTCCAGCGGGCGCTCGAAGTGCACGGCGCACTCCCACAGCCGCGCGCCGTCGAAGTGCACCACCGCATCCCGCTCCCGGGCCGCCTCGACCACATCGGTGAGCTCCTGCCAGGTGGGCAGGACGAACCCGGCGTCACGCAGCGGCAGTTCCAGCATCAGCGTGCCGAACGGCTCCTCGAAGTCCCGGATCTCCTCCGCCGTGGGCAGCCGGGGCGCCGTCGTGGGGTGGACCGTGCGCAGAGCGCTGACCGTGCCGAAGGCGCGCCGCTCGTGCACCTCGGGGTGGGCGAGGGGGTGCAGCGCCACCGTCGCGTTGCCGGTGCGCCCCGCCCAGGCGCGCAGCGCGGCCTGCTGGGCCATGGTGCCCGTGGGGAAGAAGGCCGCCGCCGGGAAGCCGAGCAGGCCGGCGGTGCGCCGCTCCAGCTCGGCGACCGGGCCGTCTCCGTAGAAGTCCGGCATCTCGGTGGTGTCGTACACCGCGCGCGCGTCGGCGGCGAGGGCCGTCAGCCGCTCACCCATGCCGTACTCGCCCGGCATCCGGCACAGGGTGCGCTCCGAGGCGCGCCACGCCGCGATCCTGCGGCGGCGCGCGTCCTGCCCGGACCCGTCGTCCCGCGGACCGCTGCCGGCCGGAGCGTCCCGGGCCCCGCCGCGCCCCTCTTCCAGATCTTCCGGACCTTGCTGATCTTCCATGGTCCGATCATCACCCACAGCCTGTGGACAGTCACGGGGTCGGCGGAAACCTGGGCGTAGCATGACGGGGAAATCGTCCGGTACCCCTCGCGGACTGGAACGGAAGGCCCCCACCGCGTGAACGCACAACCAGAGACCCGCCCAGCCCGCCTCACCGTCGGCGTCGTCGGTGCCGGCCGGGTCGGCCCCGCCCTCGCCGCCTCGCTGAAGCTCGCCGGGCACCGCCCGGTGGCCGTCTCCGGCGTTTCCGACGCCTCGGTGCGCCGCGCCGCCGCCCTGCTGCCGGACGTGCCGCTGGTGCCGCCCGCCGAGGTGCTGGCCGCCGCCGACCTGGTCCTGCTCACCGTCCCCGACGACGCCCTGCCGGGCCTGGTGGAGGGGCTGGCCGAGACCGGCGCCGTCCGCCCCGGCCAGCTCCTCGTGCACACCTCCGGGCGGTACGGGACGGCCGTGCTGGCGCCCGCCACGCGCGCGGGGGCGCTGCCGCTGGCCCTGCACCCCGCGATGACGTTCACCGGGACCGGCGTCGACGTCCAGCGCCTGGCCGGCTGCTCGTTCGGCGTCACCGCGCCCGAGGAGCTGCGGCTCGCCGCGGAGGCGCTGGTCATCGAGATGGGCGGCGAGCCGGAGTGGATCGAGGAGCAGAACCGCCCGCTCTACCACGCGGCCCTCGCCCTCGGCGCCAACCACCTCGTCACCCTGGTGGCCCAGTCCATGGAGCTGCTGGGCCTGGCCGGGGTCGGCGCCCCCGACCGGATGCTCGGCCCGCTCCTGGGAGCCGCCCTCGACAACGCGCTGCGCTCCGGCGACGCGGCCCTGACCGGCCCCGTCGCGCGCGGCGACGCGGGCACGGTCGCGGCGCACATCGCCGAGCTGCGCGAGCACGCCCCCGGCGCCGTCGCCGGATACCTCGCCATGGCCCGTACGACCGCCGACCGGGCGCTCGCCCACGGCCTGCTGAAGCCCGAGCTCGCCGAGGACCTGCTGGGCGTGCTCGCGGACGGAGAGAACCGATGACCCTTCTGGTCCGCACCGCCGCCGAGCTGGCCGCCCTGGAGCGCACCGGCCGCCGTGCCGTCGTCATGACCATGGGCGCCCTGCACGAGGGGCACGCCACGCTGGTGCGCACCGCGCGCGAGAGCGTCGGCCCCGGCGGCCAGGTCGTCGTCACCGTCTTCGTGAACCCGCTGCAGTTCGGCGCGGGCGAGGACCTCGACCGCTACCCGCGCACCCTGGACGCCGACATCGAACTGGCCGGGCGGTCCGGCGCCGACGCCGTGTTCGCGCCCTCCGTGGACGAGGTCTACCCCGGCGGCGAGCCGCAGGTGCGCATCACCGCGGGCCCCATGGGCGAGCGCCTCGAAGGCGCCTCCCGCCCCGGCCACTTCGACGGCATGCTCACCGTCGTCGCCAAGCTGCTCCACCTCACCGCCCCCGACCTCGCGCTGTTCGGGCAGAAGGACGCCCAGCAGCTGGCGCTGATCCGGCGCATGGCCCGGGACCTGAACTTCCCCGTGGAGATCGCCGGCGTGCCCACCGTGCGCGAGGCCGACGGGCTCGCCCTCTCCAGCCGCAACCGCTACCTCTCGCCGCAGGACCGCACCACCGCGCTCGCGCTCTCGCGCGCGCTGTTCGCGGCCCGCGACCGGCTGACCGCCGAGCACGCGCTCCACGCGCGCGCCGCCGCCACCCACGCCTCCTCCGGGCGCTCCCTGGCGCTGTCCCGGCTCGGCGAGGCCCGCGCCGCCGCCGACGCCTACGCGGTGGAGGCGGCCGGTCCGTCCCCCGCCGTGGTGCGCGCCGCCGCCCAGAGCGTCCTGGACGAGGCCGCCAAGGCCGATCCGCCGCTGGCCCTGGACTACCTGGCGCTGGTCGACCCGTCGACGTTCGACGAGGCCGGCGATGGCTTCGCCGGTGAGGCGGTCCTCGCGGTCGCCGCGCGCGTCGGCACCACCCGCCTGATCGACAACATCCCGCTGAACTTCGGAGCCCCCGTATGACCAGGACCACCGTCGGCCGGGCCCGGACCGGTATACGGCTGGACGCGCCCGCGCCGGGCTGGGCCATCGACGCGGACGTCGTGGTCGTCGGCTCGGGCGTGGCGGGCCTCACCGCGGCCCTGCGCTGCACCGCCGCCGGGCTCGCCACCGTGGTGGTGACCAAGGCGCGGCTGGACGACGGCTCGACGCGCTGGGCGCAGGGCGGCATCGCGGCGGCCCTCGGCGAGGGCGACACTCCCGAACAGCACCTGGACGACACGCTGGTGGCGGGCGCGGGCCTGTGCGACGAGGGCGCGGTGCGCACCCTGGTCACCGAGGGCCCGGACGCGGTGCGCCGGCTGATCGCCACCGGCGCCCACTTCGACACCGACGGCTCCGGCGCCATCTCGCTGACCCGCGAGGGCGGCCACCACCGCCGCCGCATCGCCCACGCGGGCGGCGACGCCACGGGCGCGGAGATCTCGCGCGCGCTGGTCGAGGCCGTCCGCGAGCGCGCCGTGCGCACCATCGAGAACGCGCTCGTCCTGGACCTCCTGCGCGACGAGGACGGCCGCACCGCGGGCATCACCCTGCACGTCATGGGCGAGGGCCAGCACGACGGCGTGGGAGCCGTCCACGCCCCCGCCGTGGTGCTCGCCACCGGCGGCATGGGGCAGGTCTTCTCCGCCACCACCAACCCGGCGGTCTCCACCGGCGACGGCGTCGCCCTGGCGCTGCGGGCCGGCGCCGAGATCTCCGACCTGGAGTTCGTCCAGTTCCACCCGACCGTGCTCTTCCTCGGCGCCGACTCCGAGGGCCAGCAGCCGCTGGTCTCCGAGGCGGTACGGGGAGAGGGCGCCCACCTCGTGGACGCCTCGGGCACCCGCTTCATGCTGGGGCAGCACGAGCTGGCCGAGCTGGCCCCGCGCGACATCGTCGCCAAGGCCATCACCCGCCAGATGCAGGCCCACGGCACCGAGAACATGTACCTGGACGCACGGCACTTCGGCGCCCGGATGTGGGAGCAGCGCTTCCCCACCATCCTCGCCGCCTGCCGCGCCCACGGCATCGACCCGGTCACCGAGCCGATCCCGGTCGCCCCCGCCGCCCACTACGCCTCCGGAGGCGTCCGTACCGACCTGCACGGCCGCACCACGGTCCCGGGGCTCTACGCGTGCGGTGAGGTCGCCTGCACCGGCGTCCACGGCGCCAACCGGCTCGCCTCCAACTCCCTCCTCGAAGGCCTGGTGTTCGCCGAGCGCATCGCCGCCGACATCGCGGCCGGCGGCCCCGCGCGCGTGGACGGCGCCGCCCGGGGCGCCGAGGCCGGCGAGGACGCGCCCGTCTGCCCGCTGCTCGCCCCCGAGGCCCGTATCCAGATCCAGCGGATCATGACCGGCGGCGCGGGCGTGCTGCGCTCCGCCGACAGCCTCGCCGAGGCCGCCGCCCGCCTGGAGACCATCCGCTCCGACGCCGACGGGCCCGACGCCCGCAAGGCCGCCGAGCCCGGTGTGGAGGCGTGGGAGACCACCAACCTGCTGCTCGTCGCGCGCGTACTGGTCGCGGCGGCGGCAGCCCGCGAGGAGACCCGCGGCTGCCACTGGCGCGAGGACCGGCCCGACCGGGACGACGCGGACTGGTGCCGCCACCTCGTCGTCCGGGTGACCCCGGACCGTACGCTCGACGTCCGCCGTACCGATTCCGCAGACTTCCCCCCGACAGTCGCCGACGCCCCCAGGGAGCCGTAACCGTGAGCACCCCCGACGAACACCGTCCCGAGCCGGTGGACGTACCGCTGATCCAGATCGGCGTCCCCGCGAGCGGAGGCGGCTGCGGCGACGACTGCGGCTGCGGCGACGAGGACGTGTACGAGTGCGGCCTGGACCCCTCGCTGGCCGCGCTGCTGGCCGAGTCGGGCCTGGACCCCGTCCAGGTCGAGGACATCGCGCACGTCGCCATCGAGGAGGACCTGGACGGCGGCGTGGACGTGACGACCGCGGCGACCGTCCCCGAGGACGCCGTCGCCACCGGCGACTTCACCGCGCGCGAGGCCGGTACGGTCGCGGGCCTGCGGGTCGCCGAGGCGATCCTGTCGATCGTGTGCACCGAGGAGTTCGAGGTCGAGCGGCACGTCGCGGACGGCGACCGGGTCGAGGCGGGCCAGAAGCTGCTGAGCGTCACCACGCGCACCCGCGACCTGCTCACCGGTGAGCGCAGCGCGCTGAACATCCTGTGCCGCCTCTCCGGCATCGCCACCGCCACGCGCGCGTGGGCGGACGCCCTGGAGGGCACCGGCGCGAAGGTGCGCGACACCCGCAAGACGACGCCGGGGCTGCGCGCCCTGGAGAAGTACGCGGTGCGCTGCGGCGGCGGCGTCAACCACCGGATGTCGCTGTCCGACGCGGCGCTGGTCAAGGACAACCACGTGGTCGCCGCGGGCGGCGTCGCCCAGGCGTTCAAGGCCGTACGGGAGATGTTCCCGGAGGTGCCGATCGAGGTCGAGGTCGACACGCTCGACCAGGTCGGGGAGGTCCTGGAGGCGGGCGCGGACCTGATCCTGCTGGACAACTTCACCCCGCAGGAGACCGCCCGGGCCGTCGAACTCGTCGCCGGGCGCGCCTTCCTGGAGTCCTCCGGCCGCCTCACGCTGGAGAACGCGGCGGCGTACGCGGCGACCGGCGTCGACTACCTGGCCGTCGGCGCGCTCACCCACTCCTCCCCGATCCTCGACATCGGCCTCGATCTGCGCGAGGCGGAGTAACCGATGCTGCTGACGATCGACGTAGGCAACACGCACACGGTCCTCGGCCTGTTCGACGGCGAGGAGGTCGTCGAGCACTGGCGCATCTCCACCGACCCCCGGCGCACCGCCGACGAGATGGCGGTCCTGCTCAACGGCCTCATGGGTATGCACCCGTTGCTCGGGGCGGAGCTGGGCGACAACATCGAGGGCATCGCGATCTGCTCGACGGTGCCTTCGGTGCTGCACGAGCTGCGCGAGGTGACCCGTCGCTACTACGGCGACGTCCCGGCGGTCCTGGTCGAGCCCGGCATCAAGACCGGGGTGCCGATCCTGATGGACAACCCCAAGGAGGTCGGCGCGGACCGCATCATCAACGCGGTCGCGGCGGTCGAGCTGTACGGGGGCCCGGCGATCGTCGTCGACTTCGGCACGGCGACGACGTTCGACGCGGTCAGCGCGCGCGGGGAGTACGCGGGCGGGGTGATCGCGCCCGGCATCGAGATCTCCGTGGAGGCGCTCGGCGTCAAGGGCGCACAGCTGCGCAAGATCGAACTGGCCCGGCCGCGGGCGGTGATCGGCAAGAACACGGTCGAGGCGATGCAGGCGGGGATCGTGTACGGGTTCGCCGGGCAGGTCGACGGGGTCGTGACCCGGATGGCCCGCGAGCTGGTGGGGCCCGGCGGGGACCCGGCCGACGTGACGGTGATCGCGACGGGGGGGCTGGCGCCGATGGTGCTGGGGGAGGCGCATGTGATCGACGAGCATGAGCCATGGCTGACGTTGATCGGGTTGCGGCTGGTGTACGAACGCAACATCGCACGCATGTAGCTCGCCCCACCCCGC